>URPG01000008.1 GCA_900549675.1 uncultured Oscillospiraceae bacterium
TCCGCCGCAAATAAACAGGATGTTGGAAGTATCCACAGCCAACGTATCTTGCTGGGGATGCTTGCGCCCGCCTTTCGGGGGAACATTGGCAATCGTTCCCTCCAAGATTTTCAGTAATGCCTGTTGAACTCCTTCACCACTGACATCACGGGTAATAGATTGATTTTCAGATTTTCTGGTGATTTTATCAATTTCATCAATATAAATAATACCGCGTTCTGCTCTTTCAATGTCAAAATCAGCCGCTTGAATTAACCGCAGCAGAATATTTTCGACATCCTCACCCACATAGCCGGCCTCTGTCAAGGTTGTTGCGTCGGCGATAGCAAACGGAACATTTAACAGTTTTGCCAGTGTTTGCGCCAGATAAGTTTTACCAACACCTGTTGGTCCTAACAGCAAAACGTTGCTTTTGGAAAGTTCAACATCATCGTTTTCAAAATAGATACGTTTATAATGATTGTAAACCGCAACGGACAAGGCAACTTTTGCTTTATCCTGCCCAATTACATATTCATCCAAACGCTTTTTCAGCTCATGCGGTTTTGGCAGCAGCATACCGACATCTTTTTTGTCAGATATCTTTCTTTCATTGAGCAAAGCAGATTCATCCTCGATGATTGACATACACAGTTTTACACATGCATCGCAAATATAAACACCATCACCGGCAATCAGTCTGTTTGCCATAGAATGCGGCTTTCCGCAAAAAGAGCAAGACATTTCATTCTCTCCGCTCACGGCTCACTCTCCCCTTTCGTTAATTCTCTTCTATAATTAGAGAATTTTATCAATCAATCCATATTCAAGTGCTTCTTGTGCGGTCATGAAATTATCACGATCCGTATCTTTTTCAATCACTTCAATTGGTTGACCTGTTTTTTCTGCTAAAATTTTATTTAATTTTTGTTTGGTTCTTAAAATATGCTGTGCATGAATATGGATATCGCTGGCCTGACCCTTTGCTCCGCCGCTAGGCTGGTGAATCATAATTTCAGAGTTTGGTAAAGCGTATCTTTTTCCTTTTGCGCCAGCGGCTAACAAGAAAGAACCCATGCTGGCAGCCATACCCAAACAAATAGTCGAAACATCACAGGAAATATGGTTCATCGTATCATAGATGGCCATACCGTCTGTAATGACACCGCCCGGGCTGTTGATATAAAGAGAAATATCTTTGTCAGGATCCTGTCCCCATAGGTACAGCAGCTGTGCCACAATAACACCCGCGGAAGCGTTGTTAACATCCTCATTCAAAATAATGATACGGTCATTTAATAAGCGGGAGAAGATATCATAAGAACGTTCTCCTCGATTGGTCTGTTCAATTACATATGGTACTAAGCTCATGTTCATCTTACTACATCCTTTCCAAAAAATCTTCGTATGCTATTGATACGATTCTTTATTGTCAAATATCAGCAAAATCAAGAGCATAAAGAAATTATGGTTGTTCTGCCGAAAGTTTAATCAATCCGGCAGAACTTCCTGTGGAAATTATTTCTCGTCAGCAGTTTCTTCAGCTTTTGCTTTTTTGCTGGTTTTCTTTGCTGTTTTGATAACAGCGTTTTCTTTTACAAAATCAATGGTTTTTTTGTTCACAACATCTTTTGCTAAATCTTCCGGACGAATCATTGTTTTAATCTGCTCGACTTCCATGTTGTAATTCTTAGCAAGTTCAGCAAATTCTTTTTCAATCTCTTCATCAGTAGCCGTAATGCCTTCAATAGAAGCAATTTTCTCCAATGCTAAGCGAATTTTAACTTGATTCTCAGCTTGTGCGCGATAAGTTTTGCGCAGCTCTTCGGTAGTCATACCTGTATATTTGAGGTAAGTTTCTAAGTTCAGGCCCTGTGACTGCAAACGATAAGCAAACGAATTGATAATTTCATCCACTTCATTTTCATACATTTCGTCAGGAATTTCACCTTCCACTTTGGCGATAATAGCTTCTACCATCTGCTGTTCGGCATCGCTGTCAGCATGTTCCTGCTTGTGTTTTTTCAAATGCTCTTTTACGTCGGCACGATACTCTTTGACGGTGTCAAATTCACTTACATCCTTGACAAACTCATCATCTACTTCGGGCAGTTCTTTTGTTTTAATTTCATGAATCTTTACTTTAAAGACAACTGATTTGCCTTTTAAATCTTCTGCATGATAATCTTCCGGGAAAGTAACATTGACATCAAATTCATCGTCTACTTTATGTCCCACAACTTGCTCTTCAAAGCCGGGAATAAACTGGCCTGAGCCTAAAGCGAGTTCATGGTTTTCACCCTTGCCTCCGGCAAAAGGCTTGTCCTCTAAAAAACCTTCAAAATCGATAACGGCAATATCACCGGTTTCAGCTGCCCGATCTGTCACTTCAACTGTTCTGGCATTTCTTTCTCTAATTTTTTCAATCTCTGCATCTACTTCTTTTTCGGTGACAGAAACGGTCTCTTTGGTAACTTCAATGCCTTTATAATCCGATACATTCACTTCTGGTTTTACAACAACGGTCAATTTGCATTTTACGCCGTTCTCTTTGCTCATCTCTTCAATATTAAAAGCAGATACGGCTACTACTTCCAGTTCGGATTGTTCAATAGCAGTTGTGACAATTTCACGATAAAGCTTATCAATAGCACCCTCAAAGAAAACTTCTTTACCGTAATATTTTTCGATAAAAGGCAGAGGCGCTTTACCTTTTCTAAAACCATCAATGCTGATTTTTTTGCCTTCTACTTTATAAACCTGTTGAATTGCTTCATTAAATTTTTCAGCTGATACTGAAAAATCCAGTTCAAATTTGTTTGTTTCAAGGTTATTTTTTGCAGTTAAATTCATTATACTATCCCTCTCAATTATCATACTATAAAAGATTCATCACGCTATTATATCATATAGCTATTAAAATTTCCAGTTTTTCATGTGAATAATTTATTAACTCACCGAACTAAAACAGGACAGAAATTCACATAATCGCAGGCAATTAAATGCATACGAATCCCTCTATATTCTCCCACAGGTGCTTTTTTTGCGGCATACTTCCCATGAATATGCCCAAAATAGCAATCTTTAACCCCATATTCAAGCAAAACATCTAATATAGCTTTGCTTTCCATTGAATCATAAAGCGGTGGATAATGCAAAAAAACAGTCGGTGGCAGACCGGTTTTTTTTGCTTCATTTAAAGAAAGAAGAAGCCTGCCCACCTCACGGTTCAAAATTTTAATATCTTCAGGTGTTTCAGCGTTATAAAGCCAACCGCGTGTGCCGCAAATTGCTTTACCCTCCACAGCAAAAGCATTATTCTGCAAAATTTCAATATCATTCATATCATTTTGATGCAGAAAATTACTGATTTTACTTTTTGTTGACCACCAATAATCATGGTTGCCCTTTAACAAAATTTTTTTTCCGGGCAAAGCGTGAATATATTGAAAATCTGCCAACGTTTCTTCCAGTTTCATTCCCCATGATATATCACCGGCAATGACAACGGTATCTTCTTCAGAAACAATTGCTTCCCAATTTTGTTTCAAGCGTTCTGTATAATCAGACCAACCGGGAAAAACATCCATGGGTTTGTCCACACCAAAGGAAAGATGCAAATCAGCGATTACAAACAAACTCATAATGCTTTCCTTTTTTTAGCCAATACTGTCTTTCGGACGAATTCTGCCATATTTTCTTTTTCAATTACTGTGTCAAAGCGTTCTGTCAGATGCTGCAATTCTTGAATTTGGGGCGGGACAGGCATTCCAGTAATTTTTTCCAAGTTATGAATCTTGGTAAATTCATCTTCTATTTTATCTCCACCCAGTGCCGGCAAAACACTTTCACTGAACTTATAGGGATTGGCAGTAGATGCAATAATGACAGGCGTATTGTCACCCGTTTCTTTTAAATAGCGCTCATAAACTCCAATGGCTACGGCAGTATGGGTATCTGTCAAATATTTTTTAGTTTCAAATGTTTTTTGAATCACTTCGGCTGTTTCTTCATCCGTACAAAAGCCTCCGTAAAATTTAGCAGAAATTTTATCAAAGGTAGAATCATTAATCTGATAACTGCCTTTACTGTTCAAATCCTGCATCCACTCCGTCAATTGTTCACTGTTTTCGCCAGATAAACGATAGAGCAGCCGCTCTAAATTACTGGAAACCAAAATGTCCATGGAAGGAGATGTTGTTGTATAAAAATCACGATTTCGATTATATATTCCCGTATTGATAAAATCAGTCAACACGTTATTAGCATTAGAGGCACAAATAAATTTTTTGACAGGCAACCCCATTTCAGAGGCATAAAAAGCCGCTAAAATATTGCCGAAATTACCGGTAGGAACCGTAATATTCACTTCTTCATCCAAACTCGAAATGCCGCCTTTGCGATACATTTCAAAATAGGAATAAAAATAATACACCACTTGCGGCAATAATCTGCCCCAGTTAATTGAGTTGGCGCTGGAGAAAAAGCAGTCCTGATCTTGTAAAAAAGCATTCATCTCCGAATCGTTAAAAATTAATTTTACGCCTGTTTGCGTGTCATCAAAATTGCCGTTAACCGCACAAACTGTTACATTTTCTCCCGCCTGCGTTGCCATTTGCTTTCTTTGTACTTGACTGACACCACCATTGGGATAGAACACGATAATAGATGTTTCGGGTACATCTTTAAAACCCTCCAAAGCGGCTTTGCCGGTGTCTCCCGAAGTGGCTACCAAAATCACTGCCTCTTGATTTCCACCATTTTTCTTTTGAGAAACAGTTAAAAAACGGGGCAGAATTTGCAGGGCCATATCTTTAAAGGCACAGGTAGGACCATGCCAAAGCTCTAAAATCCATTTTGTACGATCATTTTTGTCTAATTGCACCAATTGAACAGGAGTTTGTCCGCCGAATTTATCGCTGGCATAAGCACCTTTTACACAATCGGCAATTTCTTCTTTTGTAAAATCATCAAGAAATAAAGAAAAGATTTCTTCAGCCAATGCCTGATAGCTCAGCTTGGACCACTCTGCAAAATGTTCTTTTACATTCGGCATTTCCACAGGGACAAACAGACCGCCCTCATGAGATAATCCCTGTGCAATTGCTTGGGAAGCTTTCAAACGCAGCGCAGGGTTTCTCGTACTTTTATAGAACATCACATTCCCTCCATGAAACAAAATCACATATATGCTATTTTACACGGATATCACTCGGATGTCAAAGTAAATTATTCCGTTTAAAAAAGCTTTCTGCATTTTCAAAAAATATTTTTTTAACCAAAGATTCGTTATAGTTTTCTTTTAAAAAGAGTTCATATAGGTTCTCGACTGATTCCAAGCCATTTACTCCGTTTGGCATTTCGGCCCCGTCAAAATCGCTGCCCATCGCTAACACATCTTCTCCCCCTAAAGAAAGAAAATGTTCGGCATGCCGAAGAATGTCATAGACATTGGCCTGGTCTTCCCTTTCACGAAGAAATCCCCGATAAAAATTCAAGCCCACTAAGCCATTTTTCTCGCAAATTACTTTAAACTGCTCATCTGTTAAGTTGCGGCGATGAGAACATATTTTTCTGGCGTTGGAATGCGAAGCTACAATCGGTTTTTGCGAAAAAGAAGCCACATCTTCAAACAGCCAATCACTGGCATGAGAAATATCGGCAATGATTCCTGCTTCTTCCATCAAAGCTAAGGCTTTTCGGCCAAAATTCGTTAATCCTGTTTTAGCTGAAGTCCCCGCCCCTGTTCCAATTTTATTGTCGCCGTTCCAAGTTAGAGTCATCATTTTTACGCCAAGCTTCGCCATTTCGGTTATATTACTTAATTCACCTGACAAAGCCAAGCTGTTTTCGACCGTTAGTACTGCCCCTATCTTTTTTTCAGTTTTACATATCTCCAAGTCGCCCTGATTCTGACACAAAGACAAATATCCGTGATTTTGCTCACATTCTTTTATCAATCGCTGTGCTACCCTTTTAAAAAAAGGAAAAGCAGATTCTTCCGGTACGGAATCTGCCACAAACACAGCAAAGCACTGGACGTAAACGTCTAAATGTTTTGCTTTTTCAATATTGACATGAAAATTATTGGATAACAGCGGTTTGTCCTGTGCCTCACAGGCAACCATGGTATCACAATGCAAATCAAAATAATTCATTTTTTTCACCTCAAAGCATAAATGCATTTTGCAGATGTGATACCTCAACAATTTTATCCTTATTCATAATTACAGCTATGGCATCAAAACGGGGCTGTAAAGAGGAGGGTTTTCTCTGCAAATAGTCTTGTGCGGTTAATCCTATTTTCTTCTGTTTGGCTTTAGTAATGGCCTCAAAAGGATGATAGTGTGAAGTTTGTTCTCTTGTTTTTACCTCTACAAATACAATATATCGTTCGTCACAAGCAATTATGTCAATTTCTCCAAAACGGGAATGATAATTACAAGTTAAAATACGATAACCAGATTTTAACAATTTTTCAGCGGCTATTTTTTCTCCTATAGCACCATTATGATTATTTTGTTGGCTTCTTGGCATAATATTTCCTTAAAAAAGAATGGCGATACCCCTCGATTTCACCGAATGCATCTAAGGCACGATAATGTGCCGCTGTGGGATAGCCTTTATGTGCGGCAAATCCATATTGTGGATACTGCCGGTCCAGTTCTATCATCAATCTATCCCGGCTGACTTTGGCAATAATAGATGCCGCCGCAATACTAGGCGATTTTGAATCACCTTTTACAATCGCTTCACCGGGGATTCCTATCTGCTGCGGAAGTTTATTTCCGTCCACCAAAGCAAAATCAGGTCGAAGGGTGAGATTGGCACAGGCACGCTGCATGGCTAAAAAAGTCGCCTGCAAAATATTGATTTCATCGATTTCCTCGGCTGAGGCAAAACCGACACCCACTGCCAATGCTTTTTCCATGATAACCGGAAATAACGCTTCCCTTTTTTTCTCCGTCAATTTCTTGGAATCATTTAAGCCTTCTATGACGACAGCACGATTCAATATTACAGCCGCCGCACAAACAGGACCAATTAAAGGTCCTCTGCCGACCTCATCAATCCCGCAGATAACCTGATATCCCTTTAGTGCCGCACGCTCTTCAAATTCAAAATTCATCTGCTTTCTCCAGGGTAATTCTGCCCAATTTTCCGCCTCTGAACTCATCAACCACTGTAATGGCCGCACGCTCTAAATCAATTTCACCACCTGAAATCAGCATACCGCGCTTACGTCCGATTTGTTCTAAAATCTCATGTCCCTGTAGGTATTCTCCAGTGGAAATTTCTGTTTTATAACGGTTATCAATCGCAGATGGATACAATACCGCCAACTTTTCCAGCAAACGATAGGCCAATAATTCGATATCCATAATTTGATCTTTTACCGCTCCGGTAAATGCAAGCTTTTCACCCACGGATTGATCCTCAAATTTAGGCCACAATACGCCGGGCGTATCTAAAAGTTCTAAGCCTTTCTCGACGGTAAACCAGCGATTATGACGAGTGACACCAGGCTTATCCTGCACCTCAGCCTTACCCTTACCAGTTTTCACCAAGCGATTAATCAAGGAAGATTTCCCTACATTGGGAATCCCCAACACCATAATGCGAATCGGGCGGCCCACCATTCCTTTTCTGTCCCAAGCCGAAATTTGTTCTTTCAAAATCTCACGAATCGCTGCCTTAAACTGCGGAATCCCTTTCCCTGTTTTACAATCAATCGGAATGGCAACCTCAGACTCTTTCTTGAATTTTTCAATCCATTTCTGCGTTTCACGGGGATCTGCCACATCACTTTTATTGAGTAAAATTAATTTGGGTTTATTTTTTACAATATCCCTTAAAACAGGGTTTGCACTGCTGTGCGGGATACGGGCATCAACAATTTCAGCTACAATATCTACTAATTTTAAGTCTTCTGTGATTTTTCTTCTGGTCTTGGCCATATGGCCCGGAAACCACTGAATCGACTGTAATTCTTCTGACAATTTCTTCACTCCTCACTTGGCTAATCCAAACTTTTGCAAGGGATAAAGACTCACCAGAGCTTTCCCTAAAATCTTTCTTTTGTCCACCATACCAATCTCAGCAAAACGGCTGTCCTTGGAAAAAATACGGTTATCACCTAAAACAAAGACATGACCTTTCGGCACTATTTGAGGAAATTCAAGCATTTCATAATTGTTCCAAAGAATTTCTGTAATTCCGCTTTGAATACCGAATTGTGAATCATCCACCGGAATTCCGTCTACTGTTACGCTTTTGGTTTCGGCATCAAAATCAACCGTTTGACCTTCCGTGGCAATAACGCGTTTAATAATCGGTCCCTCTTTGAGCACATCCGTGATAATAACGACATCACCCAGCTTGGGATGAAGCACCAAACTGCTGACTAAAATTTTCCCTCCGTCTACATAGTTAGGATTCATGGAAGGACCTTCAACCGTAATGATTCGAAAAAAGAAAGTAAAGACAATGGCGACAATCACCACCGAACTGACAAGAACATCTGCTAGATCAAACAAAAAAAATTGTATACTTTTTGCTCTTGCCCCACTGTCAGCATTTTTCATTCTATCACCTGCTCAAACGATTTTTAGATAGCAAAAAAGGGACTGTGTACCGTCCCTTTAAAAGTTTTAAATTTTTTCTTTAACCTTGGCTGCTTTACCGACTCTGTCACGCAGATAATAAAGTTTTGCTCTGCGAACACGACCGTGACGAACTACCTCAACAGCTTTGATATTCGGTGAGTGGATCGGAAAGACTCTTTCCACACCAACGCCATAGGAAACACGGCGAACGGTAAAGGTTTCACTTATGCCACTATTTTTGCGGGCAATAACAGTGCCTTCAAAAAGCTGAACTCTTTCTCTTTCACCTTCACGAATATTCACACTGACTTTTACAGTATCGCCAACAGCAAACTGCGGTAATTCGGTTTTTAAAGAGTTCTGCGAAATTAATTTCATTGCATCCATTTGATAATCCTCCAAAATTTTAATCAGACATTCTTGCCAATCGGCAGCGGACTGCCCGCTTCTCGGTGCTATAAGCACTTTGACTCCCACAGGCAGCGTTTGAGAAACCTGCGGACTCCAAATACTTATTTATGTTATCACAAAAGCTTGTTAAAAGCAAGATTTTTTTTTCCATTTATCTCTTTTTTAAATAGGCAACATATTCTTCAAGTGACATAGCAAGCATTCGCATGGTTTCGGCATTTTTCTGCCCCACATAACGAATAACCGTTTCATCATCTTCTAAACCGGTGGATTTTTTACTGCCCGAAGGGTAGCGAAATATAAATCCATATTTTTCCATATTGTTTTTCAGCCATTTATAGATATCGGAATCAGAAAAATTCTCAGAATCCGCTTTTATTTTAATACACATACCAGTTTGAAAATCACTTTGTCCTGCTACCGGCACTTCCTTTTTGGCATTGGTTTTTGCCATGACCGCAGTCAATCCTTCTTGTTCAATCAGTTCCTTTACTTTTTGATTATATAAATCCTGCTGTTTTTGATAAGATACATATCCCTGCTCAAATTCAACGGTCAAACCATCCTCTTTCATGGCGCCCACCATTGTTTTTAACGCAGTGGCAATCTCCGCCCTTACTTCTATACCGCTTACTGTTTTTAAAACAGGTTCACGCTCATTATCAGCGGGATTTTGCGCGTTAATAATTTGCAAGCTGATACTGTTATCCAAGATAGGCAACCCCATTTCATCATATGAAACGGTAGGTTCATAGGAAACCTCTGATGGCAATTGGGATTCTTCCGTTTGGGGTTGTCCTGATATTTTTGTCTGTAAATAAGGAATTAAAAACACAAAGACAAAGACAAAAAGTGCAACGACCAAAATAACCAAACCAACGGAAATAAGAGTTCTGAGGATAAATTCCATACGCTGCATTTGTTTATCATTAAAACGGGAGCTCTTAATAAACAAGCGTTTTTTACTGACAAAATGCCCGATTTCTTTATCTTTTAGAATCACTTTGGATTTCTTTTTTTTCAAATTGATTCACCGCCAAGATGTATTCATCTTTTATTATACCTCTTTTTACTAAAAAAACAAAGTCTTAACGGCAAATTACGCTAAAAAGATTTCCTTTAAAAGCATTTAATTGTCTTTGATTTCGTATTACAATGATTTTATGAGCATATTTTTTACAAATTTCTTGATCATTCTTTTGAATGGATTGAGTGCGTCCATCATGCAGAATCCAACGAATAAATTCCCAATCTAACTTTTCTTGGCAGCCCTGCGCCATGCTTTCTCTGCATTTTCCGCGAAACTGAAAATAACGTTTTGCCGCACGAACTAAACATTGAAAGCGGCTGAATTTCATGAAAATGATATAATCTGCCCTTTCCAATCTAGATTCATAGTGATAATTCCGATAATTGCCATCAATCACCCATGATCCCTGCTGCATAAAGTCCTCTATCAGCACTAAAGCCTCTTTGTCCTCTCTCTCCTGCCAATTGGGAAGAAAATGTATCGTATCCAAGAAAAGTATGGGAATGGAAAATTGTTCTCCCATAAACTTTGCAAGAGTAGATTTCCCGCTGCCACTATATCCAATCACTGCGATTTTCATTGTAGTCGCCCATCAGGATTGATAAGCCTTCACAGCCTGTTTTAAAGCTTCTGCCTTATCGGTTTTCTCCCAAGTCACATCCAAATCTTCTCTGCCCATATGTCCATAGGCGGCCAAGCGACGATAAATCGGGCGGCGTAAGTCTAATTCCTTAATAATAGCAGTAGGACGTAAATCAAAGACAGCGGTCACCGCTTTAGAAAGTATTTCATCGGATACTGTACCGGTTCCAAACGTATCCACCATAATGGAAACAGGCCTTGCCACGCCAATGGCATAAGCGAGTTCTACCTCACACTTTTTTGCCAACCCCGCCGCCACGATATTCTTAGCGACCTTTCGAGCAGCATAAGCGGCAGAACGATCCACCTTTGTCGGGTCTTTTCCAGAGAAAGCACCGCCGCCGTGACGTCCATAGCCGCCGTAGGTGTCTACAATGATTTTTCTACCGGTTAAACCACTGTCACCCACAGGTCCCCCGATGACAAACCGTCCTGTTGGATTCACGTAAATTTTCGTGTTTTCATCCAAATATTCTTTGGGAACAATCGGTTCAATAACATTCTCAATTAAATCTTTTCTTACTTTACTAAGTTCTGCATTTTCATCATGCTGTGTAGAAATCACAACGGCTTCTACTCTCTTAACTTTCTCTCCGTCATATTCCACAGTCACCTGTGTTTTTCCGTCCGGACGCAAATAAGGGAGAGTGTTGTCTTTTCTCACTTCTGCCAATCTTTTGGCCAATTTGTGAGAAAGCGAAATTGCCAACGGCATAAGCTCCGGTGTTTCATCGCAGGCATATCCAAACATCATCCCTTGGTCACCCGCACCGGTTAGACTATTTTCATCGGTTTCACCGTTTTTTGCTTCCCAAGATTGATTGACTCCCATAGCAATATCAGGAGATTGATTATCAATTGAAGTTAAAACTGCGCAAGAATTTCCGTCGAAACCGTATTCAGGATGATTATAGCCGATATCATTGACCACCTCTCTAACAACGGACGGAATATCCACATAGCAATTGGTAGAGATTTCCCCCATAATATGCACAAGCCCCGTAGTGGTAGTGGTTTCACAGGCAACATGAGCCTGCGGGTCCTGTGATAAAATAGAATCTAATATAGCATCCGAAATTTGGTCGCAAATTTTATCGGGATGTCCTTCTGTTACTGATTCTGATGTAAAAAATTTCATAATGCGTTGCACCTCCAAGTTTTATATACTATATACTTTTAAAAACAAGAAATACTCACCTATTCATTTGGATAAAAATAAAAAAACCTCTCTGAAAAGAGAGGTTTCCTCGCCTCATCTTCCGGATTCACCGCAGGATTTGGCACCTTGTCAAATTTATGACAGGTTGCCGGGCATCACAGGGCCTGTCCCTCCGCCGCTCTTGATAAGGAATATTCTGTTTTATTGGTATTGTCATCATTATAACTTTAAGAATAATTCTTGTCAATGCTTTTCATTATCTGTCAAATTAATTATCATTTTAAACAAAAACCTGACTATGAAAGTCAGGTTTTGTGTTCGCCTTTAGCTTCTTATCTCTTCTGCATTACTTCATGAGCAATTCGGTGCAAGTCATCTTCATTGTGGATTTCATCTTTTCGTTCTTCAATGGCAGCTTTTACTTCATCCGGCAAACCTTGATTAAAATAGTCATAGTTGGTTAAGGCAAACGGCAATAACGGTGTTAAAGAGCTATTATTGCTCAAACCGCCACCAAAATAATACGGAAACATTTAAAAATCACCCCCGTATTTATCTTTTGCTTTTCGGAGGTGATTAGTCGCACTATTATTTGCAAGTTTTGTTAAGTTCTAGATTTTATTTAAAATCATTTTATAGCAATTTATAATAATGTGATTCCCGATTTTTCACAGACATCCAGAGTTTCTTCGTCCCAAATTGAGGTTTGCACCTCTCCAATATGAGCCTTTTCCAACAAAAGCAGGCAAGTACGGGATTGACCGATACCTCCGCCGATAGTCAAAGGCAATTCACCCGATAAAAGCAGTTTATGGAACAAAAGCTTACTTCTATCTTCGCACTTTGCTTTCTTTAACTGTTCTGCCAACGACTGGGCATCTACCCGAATTCCCATAGAAGAAATTTCAATTGCCTGCGAAAGAACATTGCTCCAAATTAAGATATCACCGTTCATGTTCCAATCATCATAGTCAGGAGCACGACCATCGTGTTTTTGACCAGATTTCAGAGCATCACCGATTCCCATAATGAAAACAGTTTTGTACCGTTCGGTTATTTTTTGTTCTCTCTCTTTGGGGGTTAAATTTGGGTATGTATCTTCCAACTCTTGTGTGGTGATAAATTTTACGTCACGCTGAAATTCCTCTTTCAACTGCGGGAAGAGTGTGTGAATTTCATCTGCTGTATCACAAAACGCATCAACAATGCTTTCCACAGTTTCTTTTAAATACGTCAGATTGCGTCTGCCGCCGGGCAAAACTTTTTCCCAATCCCATTGGTCAACATAGATGGAATGAAGATTATCCATTTCTTCATCACGACGAATCGCGTTCATATCGGTATAAAGGCCTTCTCCCTCTGAGAATTTATAACGATAGAGTGCCATTCTCTTCCATTTTGCTAAAGAATGTACCACCTGAGCCTCTGTTCCTGTTGCTTTGATATCAAAGGTGACAGCACGTTCCACACCATTTAAATCATCGTTTAATCCGGTTAAAGGATCCACAAAAAGCGGAGCCGACACTCTTTTTAAATTCAAATTGCCGGCAAGCTTCTTTTGAAATATATTGCGAACACAGCCAATAGCCACCTGTGTTTCATAAAGATTTAAAACCGGATGATAACTTTCTGGTATAAACGTCTTGCTCATACTAAACATTCCTCCTAATTTACGGGACTAATTATATCATTAAAGATTCAGTATCCTCTCTGCTGTTTCCGGCACAGTCATTTCGGAAGTGTCAATCTTAATGGTATTTAAATACTGATACAAAGGGATTCTCTCTACACTTTTTTCGATACTGTCTTTTGTTCGTATCCCGATTTTCACATCTTTTTGTATTCTTTTACGTAATTCTAATTCACCACATATCAAAGAAACCAGTTTTACCTGACAATTCTCTAATCTTAATTTTCCCAAAATATCATCAATAATGCCTTGTTCGTGCATAACCCAGCAAAAGACAATATTTTCATAAACGCTGCATTTCATAAATTGATTCAATAAAAAACAAATATTTTCAATAACCATTTCTTTTGTTTCTGCATTCACTTGAAATGGATGCATATTCCAACACCAATCACCGTCCAAAAAAACACTGTTGGAAAGCTTGAGTTTAAGATAATTCGAAACCGCCGTCTTGCCTACTCCCATTGTGCCGCCAATACAGAATAATGTTTTCATACAAAAACCCCTGATTTCACAATATGAAGTGCTGTTGTTTTGTTTTTATTATTATAGCACTATATTTAATTTTTGCAAGTTTTTTTCATGTTAATTCATTTTTAATGTTCATGATAAACAGCGGCTATTTCTAAATGTTCATCCAGTAATAGTAAATCCGCTTTTTTGCCCACTGATATACTACCAATTTCATTTTCCATTCCGATTGCCTTTGCAGGTGTAAGTGTAGCTGCTTTTACAGCCTCTTCCAGTGAAATTCCAAATTTTACAAGATTTTTAACTTCATCATGCATATTTGTTACAGAGCCTGCGATTGTACCGTCTTGCAAAGTTGCGAGCCCGTTTCGCACGGTCACGTCTTGTCCACCCAAATCATAGGCTTCCCCCTCCGGCAAACCGGCGGCACGCATAGCATCGCTGACTACAATTGCTCTATCTTTTAAAAGTTTAAATGTGGTTCGCAAAACAGCAGGGTGGATATGGTGTCCGTCACAAATGATTTCAGCACGTACGCGCTCATCATCAAAAACCGCACCGACCACACCCGGTTCACGATGGGTAAAACCGGTCATGGCATTGTACAAATGAGTAATATGGGTCACTCCTTGCTCAATTGCTTGTTTGGTTCCTTCATAGTTGGTCATCGTGTGAGCAATCGATACTGTACAGAATTTTTTAGCCTGCGCAATAAACTCTCCGTTCTTATCTTCTTCCGGTGCTACATCCACCAATTTTATAATTCCTTCACTGGCCTCATACACCTCTTTAAAAAAATCAAAATCAGGATGCACAATATGGTCTGCCTTTTGTGCTCCTTTGCGTTTGGGAGCAATAAATGGGCCTTCCATATTTACCCCAACGATAGAAGTCCCTTCACAAGGATGAACCATGCAATCTCTCACGTTTTTAACAGCCGCAATGATATCCTCTTTGGGAGCCGTCATCGTGGTGGGACAAAAAGAAGTGACACCTTTGGTAATCAAATATTTTGTCATATTTTCCATGGATTCACGAGTAGCATCCATGGTATCGGTACCGGCACAGCCATGAATATGTACGTCCACAAAACCCGGAATCATCCGATAGCCTTCACAGTCTACGACGGTTTCGTCTGCCGTAAACGCAATTTTATCACAGATTTGTTTGATTCTTCCGTTTTCAATTTCAATATCGGCTTTTACAAATTTAAAGTCTTCGTTCAATAAATTCACATTGATAAATTTCATTTTTTCACTCCTTATTTTTCTCTTTTCTATTATAATCTCATAAAACAGCGTTTAGAATCAACATGGAAATTACACCCGGAATGCCCAAAACCACTGCCGTCAGCACGCTTAATCGGCTCACGACCAGTTCGATTCCAATATAAACTCCCAATAAATTAATTAAAAGTAGGGCTGTCAGACCAAAAATTGCGGATATAATCAAATTCTTCATATGTTCCTCCGGCAAAAGACGTCTATTTTTGCTTTTGTTTATACATATGAATCTTTGTCCTCGCTTATTCTTGGTCCGGTATAAAGTCTACCCGCCCCGACGCAACATCGCTGGAGGCTACAATAATGGCAAATTCATCTCCAACCGTCAGTGATTGATTGGTCGTCCTGTTCACGTGTGAAATCATGCCGTCAAACTCAAAATCGCCCGGCACATTTTCCATACTGACAAAACCTTCTGCCCCGTTTTTCAAACGGACAAAGATTCCTCTGGCGGTAGCACCGCTGATAATTCCCACATGCTTTTCGCCAATATGTGCTTTCATATATTCGGCAACATAACAGTCTTCTGCATCTCTCTCACCGGATACGGCACGGATTTCATTCTTTGTTGACTGAGCTGCCGCCTCTTCTGCAAAACTGCCGTATCTTTTTTTGATCTTCTTAATCGGCATACCGGAAAGATAAGCCGACATAATACGGTGAATCGCAAGATCCGGATAGCGGCGAATCGGTGAAGTAAAATGGCTGTAATCCTCCAACGCCAACCCAAAATGGCCTAACTCCTCCGCCGCATATTTTGCTTTCTCCATCGTGCGCAAAACCCGTTGTGAAACAACTTCTTCTTTTGTTGAACCTTTCACTCTCTCTAAAACCTTCGCAAAATCTCCGGTACTGGGCTTACGGGATTTTAGCTCGGCACAGGGTACCATCAAACGGTCAAGCACTTCAATCAAACTTTCTAACTTTTCGGTTTGGGGGCGCTCGTGTATACGGTACAAGAAAGGCAGGTCATGTCTTTGTGAAAATTTTGCCGCCGCCATGTTGGCAGAAACCATGAGCTGTTCAATCAGATGCTCGGCTTCACCTGTGGTACGGGGAAGAATGTCCACACAAACACCCTTATCATCCAATACAAATTTAATTTCACCACTGACAATTTCCATTGTTCCACGACGTTTTTCATTTTCCGTTAAAATTGCGGAAAGCTCACGCGCGGCTTGTAAAGAAGACTCCACCGGCTTATACTTTTCCAATAATTCCGCAGAGGCGGTACCAGCAAAAATCTCATTGACCTCGCTGTAAACTCCTCTTACTTTAGACTCTATAATCGTTTTCTTAAAATCATAGTCTACTAACTCGCCCTCTCCATCAAACGTGAGCAGTGCGGAAAAAGTCAGTTTATCTTCTCCTGCATTTAAAGAGCAAATACCGTTTGAAATTGCCACCGGCAGCATAGGAATGACACGGTCTGCAAAATAGACGGAGGTTCCGCGGTTAAAAGCTTCTTCATCCAACCGTGTGTGTTCCTGAATATAATGAGAAACATCTGCAATATGAACTCCCAGCTCATAACCTTGTGAGTTTTTCTTGACAGAAATAGCATCGTCCAAATCCTTTGCGTCTGCCCCGTCAATGGTAAAAATCAATTCACCGCGCAAATCCAAACGTTCTTCAATATCAGAAGACGTGATTTTTCTGGCCGCTGCCTGTTTTGCTTCTTCTAAAACTTCCGGCGGAAAAACATTTGGAATCCCTTTTTCCACAATAATAGCATCTGCGCAAATTCTGGCAATATCACCACTGCCTAAGACGGCTGAAATTTTTGCACCTGTCCAATCACCGCGATAATTTTGCTGAGGGGTAAAGACCACCTTATCTCCGGGTTTAGCTTTCATTGTTCCGCCGATTACTTCCAAATCATAACGCAGTGCGGCATCCGGTGTCACAAAAGTTCCGTTTTCTGTCACTTTTAATGTACCGGTAATCGGATTTTCATTATGCTCTACAATATGTTTAATCTTTCCGTCGGGTCCTCTCTCCTGCATGGCAACGTCGGTAAGCACGACTTTATCGCCGGGAAAGGCGCCGTTCAAAGCACTGCCGGGAATAAAAACATCTGCTCCGCCGTCATCTGGTCTGGCAAAACCGAATTTACCGGACAGCGAAACCAACTGTGCCCGAACCCCCTTACCATAAGGTGTATATCTCACCTTATGCTTTTTATCTACTTCAATTTGGTTCATGTTATGCAATTTTCGCAGCAATTCATAGAAAAGAATTTTATTTTTCATGCCGCTTTCTCTCAGCAAACTACGAGCCGGTATCGGTGTTTCTCCATGTTTTTTTAACGCAGATAAAATCTGGCGTTCCTCACGGGAAAGTTTGGGTTCGCTGGTTTTTTGTGCTGCTTTCTTTTTGTCAAAAGCAGCTTTTCTTTTCTTAAACGGTCTTTTTTCCATCTTATCGTTTTTCAAATGTTAGAATCCTTTCACTTCACAGAGTTCATCTCTTGATTTTAGAATCTCTGTATCCTCATTTCATTTCGTTTACCAATTGTTTAAAATGTCTTCCTCTTGCCTCGAAATCCGTATACAAATCAAAGCCCGCTGATGCAGGAGAAAGAGAAACCACGTCGCCTCTTTCAGCCCTGTTTCTGGCAATTAAGAGCGCCTCTGCCATGTTTTGTACTCGAACAATTTCAAGTTCGTCTTTATTGAAATTAGCCGCTTGCACGGCAG
>URPG01000009.1 GCA_900549675.1 uncultured Oscillospiraceae bacterium
ATCATAAAAGAAATAAAACAAAGCTAAAAGCAATTTTAATGAAGGTACAAACAGACACGGCAAAGACAGAGAGAAAAACAAAAGATTCAAAAAAGAAAAAGTCATTAAAATTAAGAAAGAAAACGTCCCAAAAGGGAGAAAATCAATATAAATGCTTGAAAAGAAAAACCAAGCATAAAGGACGGTGAGAGAATGGAGATTCAGCTGGCGGGCGTTGTGAAAGAATCCATTACAGACGGTCCTGGGATTCGCTATACGGTTTTTGTGCAGGGCTGTCCACATGGCTGTCCCGGCTGTCATAACCCGCAGACGCATGATTTTCATGCCGGTACAATGCAATCGGTTGAAAATATAGTAAAAGACTTTGAAAAAAATCCGATGTTAAAAGGAATTACACTGAGCGGCGGAGAACCGTTCTGTCAGCCAAAACCGTTGGTGCGGCTGGCAAAAGCGGTTCATTCTATGGGAAAAGATGTTGTTGCATACAGCGGCTGGACCTATGAGGAGCTCATAGCTATGCAGAATGAAGATGTGCACAATTTACTGAATGAAATTGATGTTTTAGTGGACGGTAAATTTATACAAGACCTAAAAAATTTAGAACTTCGTTTTAGAGGCAGTGAAAATCAGCGCTTAATTGATATGAAAAAGACGCGTCAAAAGGGCAAGTTGATTTTTATGGAATAGATACTTCAAAAAGATTGTAAAAAGCAAGTAATAAAAGTTTGAACAAACCTTTAAAATTTGCAGTATTTTAATTTCAATCTTGCAAATTAGACATGAGTGTGATAATATGTTATCAGGAGAACGATTATCAATTGCCAATAAGGCGGAAGGAGAACAAAGGAATGACGAATAACAAAACTGTTTTAAGCTGGATCGATGAAATGAAAGAACTTTTAAAGCCCGATCAGGTGGTTTGGATTGACGGTTCTGAAGAACAGCTTGAGAGTTTGCGCAAAGAGGCTTGCGAGAGCGGCGAACTGATTAAGCTGAACCAAGAGAAACTGCCGGGCTGCTATTTACATAGAACAGCTGTAAACGACGTGGCACGTGTGGAGGGCAGAACCTTTATCTGCTCCAAAAATGAAGAGGATGCAGGTCCTACCAACAACTGGAAAGACCCGCAGGAAGCCTATAAAATGCTTTTTGATATTGCCAGAGGCAGTATGCAGGGCAAAACCATGTATATAATCCCGTATTCAATGGGGCCTGTCGGTTCACCTCTTGCTAAAATCGGTCTTGAAGTGACAGACTCTATCTATGTTGTTTTGAACATGGCCATTATGGCACGTGTGGGCAAAGCAGTTTTAGACGTTTTGGGCGACAGCACAGATTGGGTAAAGGGTTTGCATAGCCGCTGTGATATCGATGAAGAAAAACGCTATATCTGCCATTTCCCGGAAGACAACTACATTATCAGTGTAAACTCCGGTTACGGCGGTAACGTATTGTTGGGTAAAAAATGCTTTGCACTTCGTATTGCTTCTTATCAGGGTAAAAATGAGAGCTGGATGGCAGAACATATGCTTATCTTGGGCATTCAGAATCCTAAGGGTGAAATTCGCTATGTCAGTGCTGCTTTCCCGTCTGCTTGCGGAAAAACAAACTTGGCTATGCTGATTCCGCCGGAAGGCTATACAAAAGCCGGTTATAAAGTTTGGACAGTCGGTGACGATATCGCTTGGATGCGTATCGGCAAAGACGGCAGACTTTATGCGATTAACCCCGAGGCTGGTTTCTTCGGCGTTGCTCCCGGCACAAACGAGAAATCTAACCCGAATGCTTTGGCTTCCACCAAGCAGGGAACAATCTTTACCAACGTTGTTCAGAACTTGGATGACAACACCGTGTGGTGGGAAGGTCTTGATAAGAACCCCCCGACCAATGCAGTGGACTGGAAAGGCCGTCCTTGGAATGGTCAGGAATCCGATGAAAAGGGTGCTCATCCAAATAGCCGATTCACCGCTCCCGCAAAGAACTGTCCTTGTATCAGCAGTGAATTTGAGAATCCGGAAGGTGTTCCGATTTCTGCCATTATCTTTGGCGGACGCCGCGCCCAGACAACTCCTCTTGTCTATCAGTCAAAGGACTGGAACAACGGTGTGTTTGTGGGCTCCATCATGGCTTCTGAAACAACAGCTGCCGCTACAGGTGCTGTAGGTGTTGTTCGCCGTGACCCCATGGCAATGCTGCCCTTCTGCGGCTATCATATGGGTGATTATTTTGCTCATTGGCTAGAAATGGGCGAAAAGCTCGGTGATAAAGCTCCTAAAATTTTCAACACTAACTGGTTCCGTCTTGACGAAGAAGGTCACTTCATTTGGCCTGGATTCGGTGATAACTTCCGTGTGTTGGATTGGATTATCAAACGTGTTGAGGGTGAAGTAGACGCTGAAGAAACACCAATTGGTTTTGTACCGAAGGCAGAGGATATTAACCTTGAAGGCGTAAAAGACTTTACGATTGAGCAGCTCCGCTCAATTTTAAAGGTAGACAATGCACAATGGGCAAAAGAAGCTGAGGGTATTGAAGAATTCTACACGAAGTTTGGTGACAGATTGCCGGCAGAACTCAGAAATCAGCTTGAAACCTTGAAAAAAAATGTTCAATAAGTTATTTTTTCTTTAATAAATAAAAACAGCACAGACTTTTTAAAAGTTTGTGCTGTTTTTAAAATCTTTATAAAATTTTTTATGAAATGGAAATTGTTTTTCATTTATAACATACTTAAATAACAAAAGAATGAATAAAAATGGGAGGAAAATAAATGCCTTGGACACAAAACTTGTCTGTTGGGGTTCAGGAAATAGACGACCAACATAAAATGTGGTTTAAAAAAGCGGAAGAATTATTTGAGGCCGGCAAAAATCATCAAGCAAAAGAATATATCGGTGGCCTGCTCAACTTTTTAGATAGCTATACCAAAAAGCATTTTTCAGATGAAGAAAAATATATGGTGAAAATAGGGTATCCCGGCTATGCTGAGCAAAAGAAGGCACATGCTGCTTTTATAGAGCAGCTTGCCAAATTGAAAACAGACTATGAAACCTCCGGCGGCGATTTAATGGTAATTTTAAACGCTAATAAAATGGTGGTTACTTGGCTGACGCAACATATCTCGAATATGGATAAAAAAATCGGAGAATTTGCGGCTAACTTAAATAAGTGAATTTTTAGAGCGAAATAAAAAACAACCCTTTGTAAGATTTATTCTTCAAGGGTTGTTTTTTTATGGACTTCTTTTTACTTGTCATAAAAGAAACATACACAAAAAAATATAAAATAAAAAGAAACATTATCTAAATTGCTATTATTGGCATATTGAGCCCAAAAAAAAGAAAAATTATCAAAAAGGAGTAGAGAATCCTAGAAATCGGAGTATAACTATTTATGGAAAAACCGACATAAAAGATAGCCCTTTCTGTTTTTTCGACAAGGTTTGGGCCGTAAAGTAGATTTGTTTAGGGATTTTGAAAGACTTTCTGGATTTTATTAAACCTTAGCGATGCAGTATGATTTAAGATTTGACAAAGAATTGAGGTAGAGAAAATGAAAGGGAATAAACATTCAAAGTTAGCATCTTTAAAAGATATCAAAACAAATGCAAAAGTTAGGAATGAGGGAAAGGGTTTTAAGAGTCTTTTAGCAAAAATTTTAGTGCTGGTGGGCGGACCGGTTTTTTTATCTTTTATCGTGGTTGGACTTATCACATTAATGCTTGTCAAAAGCAACACAATCGACCAATCCAATGAAATTTTAAAAGCAAAATCCCAGTCGGCTGCTCATGAAATTGAGAATTTTTTATTGCAGTATGAGAGTATCTCAGAGAAGATGTCACAGAATGCCGCATTGCAAGAGCTTATGGCGGATTCTTCTAAAACAAGACCCATGGAAACACACAAAAACTATCGTATCATTGAAAAAACCATGAAGACAATGGTCAAGGATGATAATAATATTTTAAGTTTATTTATTGCTGATATTGATGCCGGCCAAAGCATTAACTCTAACGGTGGAAATAATAAGCAATATAATGTTGAAGAACGTCCTTGGTTTATCGAAATGAAAGCTAAAAATGGTTTAACGTTAACTGAACCATATGAGGATTTAGACACCAAGCAACAGGTTATTACCATAGCCATGCCCATTTATCAAGAGGGGACAAACAATATTATCGGTGCGGTGGGGTTGGACCTGCTTCTAGGAGAATTGGGGAATACCATTGCAGGATATCAGTTGGGAGAAACGGGTTACTTTACGCTGAGTACCGGTGTGGGGCAGCTTTTATATCACCCAAATGAAGAATGGGTAAACACAAATATTACAAGCGCTGATGTTTCTCAAAATATCAGACAAGCACTGTTGGAAAAAAGAGAAGGAAGTATCTCTTATACAAGCGGCAATAGGAAAGTGCATGGATATGTTTCTGCCGTTGGTGATACAGGCTGGACAGTGGCTTCTGGGTTGCCGGATCAAGAATTTTATCAAGAATACACTAAAATGCTGGCATCTTTGCTGGCTGCATTTATTGCCGTGGTAATTATTATTCTCATTGCCATTTGGGTAGTAGCAAGAGGAATTATATCACCCCTTAAGAAGTTAACCAACACAGCCAATGAAATTGCAGAGGGCCGATTGGATATTTCAGCAGAGGTCAGCACACGAGATGAAGTTGGGCAGATGGCCACAGCGATTAACCGCACAGTGGTACAACTGAATCAATATGTCAGTTACATACAAGAGGTTACAGATGTTCTGGGGCATATGGCACAAGGCGATATGAGAATTAATCTCAAGCAGGACTATGTGGGACAGTTTGCTCCGATTAAAGAAGCCTTGCTGAATATTTCAGCGTCTTTGAATCGGGTACTCTCGACCATCCAAGTGGCGGCAGAACAGGTAAATGCAGGTGCAGGACAGGTTTCTTCCGGTTCACAAGCTTTGGCATCCGGTGCTACGGAGCAGGCGGCTACAGTAGAAGAATTGACCGCATCTATCACAACAGTGGCCCAGCAGGCTGAAAATAATGCGGAGAACGTTCGCCAAGCAACGCAGTATGTGGCAGAGGCCGCAGAGGGAACGAAAGAAAGTAATCAGCATATGCAAGAATTGACAGTTGCTATGCAGGATATACGCGAGTCCAGCGAAAAAATATCCAATATTACAAAGGTAATTGAAGACATTGCTTTCCAGACCAATATTTTGGCTTTAAATGCTGCCATTGAGGCTGCCCGTGCCGGGTCAGCCGGTAAAGGATTTGCTGTGGTTGCTGATGAGGTACGTAATCTGGCAGCAAAATCTGCAGAAGCGGCACAGCAAACAGCTACTTTAATCGAGGATGCCTATGGAACAGTTGCCGAAGGGGATAAAATTACAGAGGAAACAGCCAAACTGCTGCAATCTGTAGAAGAAAAAGCAAAAATGGTATCCGAGGCAATTTATAGCGTAGAAGTTGCATCTTCAGAGCAAGCCAATGCAATTGAGCAGATTCAACAGGGTATCTCTCAGGTTTCTGCTGTTGTACAAGAAAACGCTGCTACCGCTGAAGAGAGTTCGGCCTCCAGTGAGGAGCTTTCAGCACAAGCAAATATGCTGCGGGCAGAGGTTGCGATGTTTAAACTGGATAATCAGCAAACAGTTCAGAACATCACAGATATAAAAGATGAAAAATCTAACATTGAAGAAGACTCAATAGAATTTGAGGTTCAGGCGAACGCTAAATATTAATCATTAAATATAAAAACAGTTGGCAAAATTTCTTTGTCAACTGTTTTTATATCAAATTCCATTTTATTCATCAAAAAAGACGGTTGGCAAAATTCTGCCTACCGTCTTTTTTGATGAATAAATAAGAACTTAAAGATTGTATTTGCCAAAGTATAAAATCAAACATTAAAACGGAATAAAACAATATCTCCGTCCTGCATAACGTATTCTTTGCCTTCTGAACGGACAAGTCCCTTTTCTTTGGCGGCTGTCATAGAACCGCACTCCATCAGTTCATCAAAACCAATTACTTCCGCACGGATAAAGCCTTTTTCAAAGTCTGTGTGGATTTTTCCGGCAGCTTGAGGAGCTTTTGTACCTTTTTCAATGGTCCATGCGCGAACCTCCGGTTTCCCGGCAGTCAAGTAAGAAATCAAACCTAAGAGAGAATAGCACTCACGGATTAGACGGTCCAGTCCGGATTCAGTCAAGTTCATGTCTGCCAGAAACATTTGCTTTTCTTCCCAATCCATTCCAGAGATTTCAGCCTCAATTTCAGCGCAAATCGGCAGAACAGCGGCATTTTCTTGTTTAGCAAGAGCAGCTACCGCCTGATAGCCGGTGTTGTTGTCAATTCCTTTTGAAAAATCGGATTCACTCAGGTTTGCGGCAAAAATAATGGGTTTGTTGGTCAGCAGAGAAACATTAGAAAGCCATTCTTTTTCTTCGTCTGTGCAGGCAATACTGCGGGCTGATTTGCCGGACTCTAATTCTGTTTTGACACGCTCGAAAAAATCAAGCTCGTCCTGCAACTTTTTATCTGCTTTTAAAGCCTTTTTAGTGCGGTCAATTTTTCTTTCAATAATTTCAATGTCAGAAAGAATTAATTCCAAATCAATGGTTTCGATATCCCGTTTGGGGTCTATACTACCCTCCACATGGATGATATCATCGTTTTCAAAACAACGTACGACGTGAACAATGGCGTCTACTTCCCGAATGTTGGATAAAAATTTATTGCCGAGGCCTTCCCCTTTGGAAGCACCCTTGACCAATCCGGCGATATCGACAAATTCAATGATGGCAGGCGTGAATTTTTCGGGTTCATACATTTTTGCCAGAGCATCCAAGCGCTTATCAGGGACAGCGACAATGCCGACATTCGGCTCGATGGTGCAGAAGGGATAGTTTGCAGATTGTGCACCTGCATTTGTGATAGCGTTAAAAAGTGTACTTTTGCCGACATTCGGCAAACCGACAATTCCTAGTTTCATATGATTTCCTCAAATCTTTTATCATAGAGCATAAAGCTATGATTTATTATTCAATCTTAAAGCTGAACACAAAAAGTTTTATTCAGCCATTGGATACTAAAATCCATCCACCGTGCATTATAGCTGTCAAAAGAGGCAACCTCCTCTGTGCAAACGGACATACCATGCCCGCCGGTAGGGAAGAAATGGCACTCATAGGGAATACCGTGCTCCTGTAGGGCAGAAATAAAGCGAATACTATTCTCAATCGGCACCGTCATATCTTCTACTGTATGCCAAATAAAAGTGGGAACAGTGCTTTTTGATACACGATTTTCCAAAGAAAAAAAGTTGGCTTTATCCGTGCCAAGGACAGAACCGCTGACAGTTTCAATGGAACCGCGATGAGCAAATCTCTCGTCGGCTGTAATGACCGGATAGGAAAGAATCATAGCATTGGGCTGATTTAACCCGCCCTGCATATCATAATTCTTCAGAAAGTCAGGGTGATTCCAAAGCGTACCCAAAGAGGCGGCTAAATGTCCGCCGGCTGAGAAGCCGCAGACAGCGATTTTGTCAGTATCAACAAGCCATTCTGCTGCATTTTTGCGAATGGCAATCACGGTTTCGGAGAGCTCTTTTAACGGGCGGAAATCCGCAGCTTTTTCACCCACCGAATAATACAAAATAAAGACGTTATAACCTGCCGCAAAATAACGAAGAGCAACGGGATCAGCTTCACGCTCAGAAAGAAAAACATAGCCGCCGCCCGGGCAAATCACAACAGCCGGAAATTTGTTTCGAAAGTTAGTAATTTCGGGTAAAGTTTCATGCAAATAGGCATTTACAAAAACATTTTCGTCTTCAACAGGACTAAAAGTAATCTTTTTCATTACGCAGATTAGCCGCTGAATGACCGGCGGCTATGCCCCTTTCTTTCAATATTTAAGATTGACCTGCGGCGGTCTTAAAGGCAGTCCAAACCTTTTCATGCGCTTCGGTAGCCTCGGGAGAAATTAACTCAATCATTTCCATATCTTCAGAGGAGATTTCTTTCGGCAGGGTTAAAAATTCACGATATTCTTCTGAAATCAGCTCGTCGGCATCTTTATTGGTAGAATAGTAACCAAGATATTCATAGTATTTAGCGGCGATTTCAGGCGTTAATAGATAATCGATAAATTCGTGAGCGGCATTGGGGTTAGGAGCATCACTGGGAATAAATTGTGCCATAATACCTAGACCGATGCCTTCTTTGGGGAAAACAACTTTTAGACCGGGGTTTGTCATTTTTGCTTTTGTGACCTGTGCTGTATACATGACCCCCGCGCTGACTTCACCGGAAAGCAAAGCGTTTTGCAAGTCATCGTCTTTAATTAAGCGGACATTGGGAGCCAGTTCATTTAATTTTTCGCCGGCCTTTTCAATGACGGCAATATCTTCCGTGTTATAGCTTTCTCCCAAAATTTTAAGAGCCATGCCGTTCATAACGCGATAATTGGCAGTAAGAGCCAAATTGTTTTCAAAAGAGGAGTCCCATAAATCTTCATAACCCGTAATTTCTTTTTCTACCATATCAGGATTATAGACAATGGTCTGAACACCGGCAGCGAGCGGTACGGTAAATTCATCATTTGGGTCAAAAAATTGTTTTTGATATTCGGGGTTAATGCTGTCATAATGGCTTAATTTTGCTTTATCAATGGGGGCCACTAATTTTTCGTCGATAGCCAATTCTATGATATAATCATCCGCAATGACAAGATCATAGGTACCGCCTTTTTCCGTTTGCAGTTTGGCAAGCATGGTTTCATCACTGTCAAAAGTGGCATAAGTGACGCTGATTCCTGTTTTCTCTTTAAAATCATCAAGAAGTTCTTGTGAAAACATACCGGCCCAGGTATAGAGCGTAAGCGTTTGGTTGCTGCTCGCCGTTTCTTTTTCGCTGCTGTTATCGACGGATGTGTCGTCGGCAACGGAAGCGGAAGAATTTCCGGAACTGCTGTCATCTTCTGATTTTTTGTTGCCGCAGGCTGCTAAGGCAGTCATCATGAGAAGAACAGAAAGAGCAAGTGAAATTATCTTTTTCATATGTATATTACCTCCGTATAAATCATAGGTGGAAAAGCGAATTAAGACGAGATGGTTTTATCCTTAGGCGTGCGGCCAATCCAAAGGGAAAGCAGGCAAAGTACAATGGACACCAAGAACGTAACCGTACAAAGCGCATTGATTTCAGGTGTGATACCGGTTTTAATTTGTGTATAGATTAAAAGCGGCAAAGTATTGGTTTTAGCACCCGTAACAAACACACTGATTATAACATCATCAAGGCTCATTGTAAAGGAAAGCAGCATGCCTGAGGCAATGGCAGGGGCAATTAAAGGCAGGATAATATCAAAAAAAACACGTGCCGAATTGGCGCCTAAATCAAAGGCCGCCTCTGACAGGCTGGGGTCCATACCGATAAGCCTGGCTTTGACAAGCATAAAGACATAAGGGATGCAGAAAGCAGTATGAGCAATGATAAGAGTCGTCATGCCAAAGGGAAGACCGATTAAAGCAAAAAAAGTCATAAAAATCACGCCCAAAATAATTTCCGGAATCATAATCGGCAGGGTGGAGATATATTCAATTGCAGAGCTGGATTTCAGTTTAACCTTAGTCATGCCAAAAGCCCCCAGCGTGCCAATAACAGCGGCGGCAATACTGCTGGAAAAAGCAAGTATCAGGCTGTTTCGCAGGGCCGTAAATAAGGCAGTGTCTTTCAACAGCAGACGATACCATTTTAGAGAGAATCCGCCCCATATGGCACTAATCTGACTCTCATTAAAGGAATAAATAATGACCACAATGATAGGTACGTACATCAAACCTAAAATGAATCCTAAAAAGACTTTGGGAAATTTGCCTACTTTTTTCATGCTTCGCCTTTCTGAAATAAAAATTTCAAGTAAAAAGAAATAGAGGTGCTTAAAAACATCAAGAAGTTAAACACATGACCGCCGCATTGCTGCCGCGTTGCCCTCTGGTTTTACGGTGAGAAAAGATTAAATCACTTTCCTGCATGGTGCAGATGTTGGCAGTGATAATATTTTCGGGCAGCATTCCGCCAGAAATCATAAAACGGCGGTTGCATTCCCATAAATTGACTATAAACTTTCCGTTTTTCAAGTCTTTCACAAAATGCTGAGAGTCGGGAAGTTCCCGAAAAACCTGTGCGACGGGTTCGTCAACTTCAAAGCTTTCGGGTCCGATGGAGGGGCCGATTGCGGCCTTTAATAACACGGGATTTGTACCGAACTCTTTTGTCATTTTATGAATCATTTCGCGGGCCATACCGGCAGCAGTTCCTTTCCAACCGGCATGCGCCAAACCAATTGCGTGATTTTCACTGTCGTAAAAATACAGCGGCACACAGTCGGCACAGTATACCAGTAAGGCTACATTAATTTCGTTGGTGCAAAGGCCGTCAATACTTTCTTTGTCTTTGGGTTTCCAAATGCCAATTCCATGATGTTCTTTAGTGACACGGCGAATCTCGGTATGGTGGTCCTGTGCACCTGCCACGAAAAAATCTGGATTAAGGTGTAAAGCCTCGGCAAATAAGCGGTAATTCTGTTTTACATTGTGGTCGGAATCTCCCCGCCCGAATCCCAAATTCATTGCGGAGAATTCATCTTTACTGACACCGCCGATTCTGGTGGAGAAGCCATGAAGGAGATGTGGCATTTCCAGAGCCGGAAAGTGCAAAATTCCTACCCCGTTGTCGGCGATGTGCAGGTGCATATTGCCGATATCGGCTGGAATAGGTTCTCTTGGAGATTCAATGATAGGCAACGGAAAAGCTTTTTTATTCACACTGATACCCTCATATTTCTGTTTTAAAATCAATCGTCCGGCGAAAGTATAATGGCAGCTTGAACAGAGAAACTCTGCACGAAAGCTTTTATTTTTCAAAATCCAGTCAGAGGTTTTGCGGCAGCAAGAGCCGCATTTAGGGCAAGAAAAATGCAGTAGTTTTTCATCAATTGAAGGGTTGTTCAAATCACAGATATATGAGGTTTTAAAGGTCATACGTTTGTAAAATTCTTCATCACAGGGGATAATACTGCTGAAAAATTCTTTGGGCTGATAGAGCACCTTTAAAATCTCAAGGGCCAATAAGCTGTCGCCTAAAGCGTGGTGCAATTCAAGCTTATTGGTATCCAGCCCAATCAGCTCGGCGGCCCGGCTTAAACCAATTTGCTGATTGGTAGAAAGCCCTAGTTTTTGTTCCGTGAACAGTTGTAAGTCGATATATCGTTTGAGAAAGGGAACATTTTGAATCCCGTTAAAATACTGACAGTTTTCGATAAGGGCCAATACGTCTGAAGGCCCCCATGTAAGAATAACGGAGTTTTTAGCCCATTTGCGAAAGCGGCTGACAGCTTTCATAAACGGGATTCCCTCCGTTAAAGTTTCATCGGTAATGCTGGTTAAATCAGAAATAACACTGCTGAGTTTCTTGGCAATTTGCGGTTTGATAAAGCAAGAAAAGGTATCCAGTACAGTAAGATTTTCATCACATTTTACAGCGCCGAACTCTATGATTTCATTAATATATCCTTTTTTACGCCTGCTGTACGAACCGTTCCATTCTAAATCCAGTACAATTATATTCATAGAACCCTCATCGAAGTAGAATTTTTGTCTTGCTGTATAAGGGAGCATAGGTCAAGTGGTGTTTCTGCCAAATAAACAGCGCCGTTTTGGGTTAGTTCCTCACGGTCACGAAATCCCCATAATACGCCGGCACTGTCAACCTGTGCGTTTTTAGCTGTCTGCATATCGACATCGCTGTCACCACAGTATAGGACATCTTCTTTTTTTACCTTTAAGTGCTCTATAATAGAAAGCAAAGCGGTAGGGTCCGGTTTCACGGGAATAGAGTCTTTTTGTCCTTGTACAAAATCAAAGGTATGCGGAAAATACTTTTCCGCAATAAATTTTGTCATATTATCCGGTTTATTGGAAAGAACCGCTAATAACACGCCTTTTTTCTTCATTGTCTGCAAGGCTTCAGCCATGCCTTCATAGGCAGAAACCAAATAAAAAGGGTCTGCTTCATAAATTTCGGTATAGATATCATATAATTTCTTTTGGTTTTCAGGAGTGTTTTCTGCACCCGCTTGCGCTAAAACACGTTCTATCAGCTTGTAAACACCATTGCCAACCATTTTTTTATAGAGAGAAGGCTTAATTTCGGGATACCCTAAACGCAAAAGTGCTTGATTGCCGCAATGAGCTAAAGAATGAAGTGTGTTAATAATAGTGCCGTCCATATCTAAAATGCAAGCTTTATACATAGAAATAACCTTTCTTAAATTCGATTGAATTTAATCATATTGTTCTATAAATTGGAGGGTAAACTTTAAAATATATCTTTTAATAGTTTACCATAAGGCGGTTGGCCTTGCAAGCAAGTCAATTTAAATTTTGAGAGAAAATGAAAAGGTTCCTTCAAAAAAAATTTAAAGAGATAAAGGACGGGTATAAATCTTGATCATACGGAAGATAGATTGATAATTTGAGGATTTAAAAATTAACACCAATGAAATTAGTTTTTGACAGAGAGCGAAATAATCGTTACAATAAGAGTAATAAAAAAGAGGGAGTGCAAAGCATGAATTATTCTGAAGAGGCGATTCAAAAACATAAGGAATGGAAGGGCAAAATACGAGTAAATACCCCTTGCCCGATGGAAACCCGAGAGGACCTTTCTGTTGCCTATACCCCCGGCGTAGCCGCACCTTGCTTGGAAATCTCTAAAAATGCAGAGGATTCTTATCTTTACACCAGAAGAGGGAATTTAGTGGCTGTGGTGACAGACGGTACGGCTGTGTTGGGTCTTGGTGACATTGGCCCCGAGGCAGGTATGCCTGTAATGGAGGGTAAATGTGCTTTATTTCAAGCCTTTGCAGGAGTTGATGCTTTCCCGCTTTGTATCCGCAGTAAGGATACCGATGAAATTGTGAGGACGATTGAGCTTTTGGCAGGCTCCTTTGGCGGCATTAATTTAGAAGATATTGCGGCCCCACGTTGTTTTGAAATTGAAGCCAGATTAAAAGAAAATTAGACATTCCTGTTTTTCATGACGACCAGCATGGAACAGCTGTGGTGACATTAGCTGCCATTTTAAATTCTTTAAAACTGGTAAACAAGAAGATAGAAGAAGTTACCGTTGTGGTCAACGGAGCAGGGTCGGCCGGCATTGCCTGTACCAAACTGATGATGCAGGCGGGGTTAAAAAATGTCATTCTCTGTGACAAAAATGGCGCTATTTACAGAGGAATGAAAAACCTAACCTCCGCACAAGAAGAAATGGCATCCAAAACCAATCCTGCCAACAAAAAGGGGACACTAGCCGAGGTTATTGCAAGAGCGGATGTCTTTTTAGGCGTATCAGCGCCCGGTTGCCTGACAACAGAAATAGTGAAATCCATGGCGAAAGACGCCATTATCTTTGCCTGTGCCAATCCGACACCTGAGATTTTTCCGGAAGACGCCATTGCCGGCGGTGCAAGAGTAATTGGAACAGGACGTTCGGATTACCCTAACCAGATTAACAATGTGTTGGCTTTCCCCGGTATTTTCAGAGGTGCCTTGGACGTTCGTGCCAAAGAAATTAACGAAGAAATGAAGTTGGCCGCCGCTGTTGCCATTACAGAAATTGTCAGTGAAGAAGAATTGTGTGCCGAATATATCATTCCCTCGGCGCTGGATAAAAGGGTTGCTCCTGCTGTGGCAAAGGCAGTAGCCGATGCTGCTGTGAAAACAGGAGTCAACCGCATTTAACAAAAAAGATTAAAAGGATAAAATTTGAAAAAACACGACCTTCTCAGCGCGGAAATGCTAATGGTTAGACAGGCGTTGATGCCGTTTAACGTTTAGAAGCATTCGATAGAGAAGCGGTCGTGTTTTATTTTAGAGTAAGAATAGCAAAATAGGCTGAAATAAAAGCATACAATAAATTTAAGGATAGGAGTATAGAAAAGGGGACTCAATCAAAACCATTGATAATGAACTCCTAAATAGGCAATGATGAAAATTAAAAGAAGGAAAAGAGAGATGAAAAAGATATGGTTATCCAGCCAACGCTTACTGTTCTTTAAAAATTGAGAAAAAGAGAACCCTTTTTCTGTTATGGCAAGAGTGATAGCGTCAAATAAGGCTTGCTTATCTTTGTCGGGGAGCTTGATTTGGGCGATAGCCTTTTTATTTTCGGCTGTATAAACGGGCAGTTGTTTTAAACGGGATAGTCTGCTTTCTGTTTTAGAAATGGAACAATGCAGGATTTCCGCTATATTTTCATCGGAATATCCTAGACTGTGCAGCACAAGGGTGCTTTTCAGAGAGGGGGATAAGCGAATTACTTCTAATAAATGCTGTGTTTCAAAAGGATAGGTCAGACTTTCAAATTTCTCTTTTTTTATTTTTTTACGTAACTTTTCTTGATAATAATGTTGACAAAATTGTTCTCCCAGTTGTAACGCTGCCCAAGAATTTTCTTTTGCGGAGTTTAATTTGCGGGAAGAAGCGGTTAAGGAGAGAAATATTTTATTCAAGAGTATCGTAGCAGCCTTGATGCTGCCGGTGTGGACAAATGTCAGAGCAAAAAGCGCATCAAAGTTTTTTTGGTATAACGGATAAAATTCATCAATATCAAGTGGATTGTTCTTCATACAAAACCTCTGTTTTTTTAAAATCATTGAGCAGAAAATAAGGGCAGATAGTCCGCAGACAGGTGGTGGCAGACGGTAAAATCAATGAAAAAAAGACCGGAAAAAAGTTTGACTTTATTTTCTTGGCATGATATCATAATAGCAGTATTCTTACATATTGACAAGTGAAGTTCGTAGGAAAACGGCCGCGGCCTACCGAAGGAGTAACACTCTCAGGTGTCTGATTCAGACGAGGACTATGAATGGATGTAACTCTGGAGAATCCCAATCTCGGGTGCCGAAGGTGTAACACACGTTATGTTCGTGTGAATCTCTCAGGCAAAAGGACAGAGAAACGATACCCCTTATAATAAAGGGGACGTTGGGCTTTTTTATTTTAGAATCCAGAGTCAAACCATCATCTTTATGGTTTGACTTTTTTATTTGTCGATTTTAGAATCTTGTTTTACGCAGACGAAGATAAAGTGTTTAGGAGTGTTATTGTGGAGTGGTTTTCTGATTTAGTAGGTAATATTAATAGTGTGTTGTGGGATGTTTTTTTAATTCTCCTGCTGTGCGGAGTGGGAATTTATTATTCTATTATCACAAAAATGGTACAATTTCGCCGATTTAAACAAAGTTTTAAAATGACGTTTGGCTCTATTACTTTCAGCGGTAAAAAAGCCAGCGAAAAAGAAGGAATGACTTCTTTTCAATCTTTGATTACTTCTATTTCGGCACAAATCGGAACCGGAAATCTTGCCGGTGTGGCGGGTGCCATGGTGCTCGGCGGACCGGGTGCTGTTTTCTGGATGTGGGTGAGTGCCATATTGGGCATGGCGACCATTTATGGAGAGGCTACCTTAGCACAACGGTATCGGACAACAGTAAACGGTGAAGTTGTCGGCGGACCGGTGTATTATATCCGTGCGGCAATCAAAGGCCCTGCGGGGAAAGTAATTGCAGGAATATTTTCTATTCTGTTGATTTTTGCACTGGGTTTCATGGGTAACATGGTGCAGGCGAATTCCGTGGGAGGCGCTATGGAAGCGGCTTTTGGTGTACCTTCAGAATATGTCGGTATCGGCCTGGCAATTATTGCGCTTTTGGTATTTTTAGGAGGAGTAAAACGGATTGTAGCCGTGGCAGAAAAAGTAGTACCTTTCATGGCTGTGTTTTTCACCTTGGCATCACTCATTATCATTGCAGTCAATTTCCGTAATATTATTCCTGCTTTTCGCGATATTTTTGTTGGAGCATTTTCTCCGAAAGCGGTATTGGGCGGCGTGTTGGGGGTAACCATGCAAAAAGCCGTACGCTTTGGTATTGCCAGAGGTCTGTTTACACATGAAGCCGGTATGGGTTCTACGCCGCATGCGCATGCTTTAGCAAGGGTAAAAAATCCCTGCGACCAAGGCTTGGTGGCAATGATGGGTGTGTTCATCGATACAATTGTATTGCTGCCGCTCACTGTTTTGGCAATTCTCACCTCAGGTGTTTTAGGCTCTGTAGATGAAACAGGAGAGTTTGTAACCAGTATTCAGCTGACACAAGCTGCTTATGCCAATGTATTTGGACATTTCGGATATGTCATCATAGCCATTTGTGTATTGTTTTTTGCCTTTGCCACCATTATTGGTTGGTATTTTTTCGGGTTAGCAAATGTTAAGTATCTATTTGGCAAAAAAATGGTTCCGGTTTATGCTGTTTTGGTATCTGTGTTTGTTGGTGTTGGTTGTGCCCTTAAAGTTGATTTGGTATGGGCTTTGGCAGATTTATTCAACGGTTTAATGGTAATTCCCAATGTATTAGCGTTGATTATTCTGGGAGGAGTGGTCAAAAAGCTTACAAAGGATTGGGAAGAGGATAAAGCACGTCAATTAGACGAACACAGGCCGTCCTAAGGCTTGAATGGAATTTAGAACAATCTTTTACATTTATCAGCGAAAGTCTTGTAAAAAACCTTAGAGAATGAACTTTCTCTAAGGTTTTTTATTTTATAAAAAGCTTTTAAGTAAATAATCTAAAAAAATCATATATTTTTCCTTAAAAAAGTAAGTTTATATAATTTATTTTGTGTACTTTGTGATTTATCATAGAGATACTATCCTATAAAGAGAGGCGAAAAATATGAAACAAAAGATAAGAGGAACGAATTTGGGAAATTGGCTTGTCTTGGAGAAATGGATGTCACCGGATTTATTCCTTCTGCCCACGGCAGAAGATGAAGACGAGCTTTGTCGTCAATTATCCCCGCAAGAACTGAAAAAACGTCTGACGAAACATCGTGATACCTATATTACAAAAGAAGATTTTGTCTTTTTACAGTCAAAAGGTGTAAATACCGTACGTATTCCTGTACCGCATTTTATTTTTGGAGATGATCCTGCCTATTGCGACCCTTATTTACCCTGTATTGAGTATTTGGATAAAGCATTTGCATGGGCAGAAGAAACCGGTTTAAAAATTTTAATCGATTTACATACCGCCCCCGAAAGTCAAAATGGATTTGATAATGGAGGAGTTTGCGGTGTATGTAAGTGGGCGCAGTCACCGGATAGAATTACCCGCGTGTTGCTTGTGTTAGAAAAGCTGGCAGAACGTTACGGCAAGCATACCGCTCTTTGGGGGATGGAGCTTTTGAATGAACCCATTTCGGAGGAGCTGTGGCAGTTTACTCGGAATAGGTATCGCCCTGTTGACCAGAAAAGAGCAAAAGGTTCTGATTTTGTACCTCTTTCTGTGCTGAAGGATTTTTATAAGCGCGGCTATGAAGTAATCCGCAAACATATGGATGAAAGTAAGGCAGTAGTAATTCATGATGGATTTCGTTTTAACGCATGGGCTGATTTTATGACAGAACCCATGTATAAAAATGTAGTAGTAGATGCGCATTGGTATTTGGGATATGGCTTGAACTCTCAAAATTTAGAGATTGATTATATGCATACCGTGTTAAAAGAATACGGAGAAAAAATTAAGGCAATGGAAAAAGTACACCCGGTCATTATTGGGGAATGGTGCTTAAACCATGATAGGATCTCTAAAGAAGAGAGAACACCGATACAGAAAAATCTTTTGTATCGGATGCTGGCAGATGCACAGCTGTCAACATGGGAATTTGGCAGCGGTTATTTCTTTTGGAGTTACAAGTTATATGGC
>URPG01000010.1 GCA_900549675.1 uncultured Oscillospiraceae bacterium
TAATATTGACTTTAATAATTCCATTAAGCTTTGCATGGATACCATCTTTTTCAAACCGCTTAAGGGATTAAGTCTCTCGCCTTTGAAAGCAAAATTCTTAGAGGAAACCAACATTCTTGTCTGTGCCATCGTTGCCAATATATTGACAAATCCCGTAATTAAAAGAAGAATAATGGCCACCTTGGCAAAGGCAAAAAATCCCTCGATTAAAAAATTTCTGGTATCCTGTACGGTAATCTCTGTTCTTTCCGCACCCAACTGAAAAAAAGAAGTCAAGACACCCTGCAATGTTGAAAAAATAAAGGGCGAAAGTAATTTGAATGAAAAAAAAGAGGCCAGTAAGGCGGCAACGGAAATTGCCTCTCTGCTGAAAAAAACATGGCCTTTTTTTCGTTCGTCTTCTTTTCGTTTCGGCGTCGCTTTTTCGGTCTTCTCGCCGGCCATATCATTCCCCCTTTATTTCACAATTTCTTTATTCCTTTTCTTACAGCCTTTATATTAATTTCAATAGTTGGTTCATGCTCTGGAACATGATATCAATATAGTGACGAATAAAGGTAGAAACCGGCTCTGCAAAGAGGAATAACAGCAATAAGCCCAACATCACTTTGAATTGAAAGTGAATTGAGAATACATTAATCTGCGGAATTAATTTCATTAAAATTCCCATTGAAATCTCCAAAATAAAAGCGGCAGCAATAAAAGGGAAAGCCAGCTGCATAGACAGCAAAAACACACTTGAAAAAAGAGTGAGCATAAATTCCGCCATATCAGCACCAAAGGTTGCCGCCCCTATCCCCACCAACTGATACGAGGATGTCATCAGGCGTATAAACACCAAATGACTGTTGGTAATAAAAAAGTAAACAATAAATAAAATTTGAAAAATATTGCCCGACATAGACATCTGAATATTTACACCGGGGTCAAAGGCCTTTGCCATCGATAAGCCAAACCCCATATCAATGATATCACCCGCGGCAAACAGCATATAATAAAAGAATTGAAATACCGTGCCAAACACAAACCCGACCAACAATTCTTTTACCATCATCCAGATGAAAATGAAGTCGGTTAAATCCGCCGGAACTTCTTTGCTCAGTGCGGGTGTAATTAACAAGGTGATTCCCAGCACCAGTGTCGTTTTTACCTGAGAAGGAATATTTTTTCTTGAAAGCAGCGGATTGAAAAAAATCATACCGCCCATACGGCAAAAAACCAATATGTAAACACTGATTCCTTCAATAAGGATATTTGTTGTCATACGCTTACAGCTCCGTCATCAAATTCATCAGATAACGAAAAAAGTCCATTAAACTGGTGAGCATCCAAGAACCTGTTCCGAGCAGCAAAAGAGCAATGGCGAGAATCTTGGGAACAAAAGTAATGGTCTGCTCATGAATTTGGGTGGCCGCTTGGAAAACGGCAATCACCAAACCAATTAGAATACTTACGATTAACAATGGTGAAGCCAATTTCAAAATCATCCAAACCGCTTCTCGAAATACTAAAAGTACATCTTCTTGTGACAATTGCAGTCCCCTTTCTTCTCACGCGTTGCGTTTGCTCTGCATCCCTTGCTAGTAAAAACTCCTGATAAGCATTTCCATAATCAAACTCCAGCCGTCAACAACGACAAACAGCATGAGTTTAAATGGCAATGCGATCGTAGAGGGCGGCAGCATTACCATACCCATGGACATCAGTGTACTGGATACAATCATATCAATGATTAAAAATGGCAGGAACAACAAAAATCCAATGGTAAAAGCACGCTTTAATTCACTGGTAATAAATGCCGGAACGACAATTTCCATGCCCAATGACATTAGCTTTTCAGGCTCCACGGTATCCAATTTATCGTGGTCCCCTGATAAGGATAAAAACAAGTTTAAATCAGGTGCCTTTGTTTGCTTTAGCATAAATTTTTTAGCAGGCTGCTGCATTCGTTCCAAAGCTACTTCCTGCGTGATTTTATTTTCCATATACGGCTGAATACTGTTGGTGTTGATTTCACTAATCACAGGCTGCATAATAAAATAGGACAAGAACAAAGAAATTCCAATAATAACCTGATTCGGCGGCGTCTGCTGTAACCCAATTGCATTTCTCAAAAAGGAAAATACAATGACAATTCTGGTAAAACTGGTCATCATAATCAAAAGAGAAGGCGCCAAAGACAGCAAGGCAAACATAAACAGCAATTGCAGTTCGCTCATCCCGTTTTCTGCCCCTTGCGTATCAAAATCCACTTGAATACCGGCGGCCTGTACTTTTTCATGCAATAAAGCAAACGCAACCATACATACCAAAAAGGTAACCGTGAATTTAAGAAGCTTTGTGCGGTGTTTTGCTTTTTTGTCAGGGAGAAAATCAGCCGGTAAGGTTTTAGCGTTTTTCATTTTGATTCTCCCTTTTATCAGTGTCCGTTTTCTCTTTTCTTTTTAAGAAACCACCTGTATTTTTTGTCCAAACTTCTTTGAAAACATGAAGAAACGGAGAAGCTTGCGCCTCCTGCCTGTTCTTTTGAAAGGACAGTTCCTCTGCGTCGATTTCATCAAGTTTTTGTATGTTTTGCGGGGTTACTCCCAAAACAAAATATCGAGAACCTATCCTTACAATTATCAGACTTTGGTCTTTTCCAAAATGTTTTTTTTCGATAATTTCCATGTTATCTGTTTTAGAAGCATCAAAAGATTGATATCTTTTTCCCATTGCTTTTGAGGCAAAGTAAGCTCCCACAAAAATTGCCACAATTAAAAGCAGCGTTCCGATGGAAGAAAGAACCTGTATTACAGTTTCAGGCATTCTGTTCGTCCCTTTCTGTAATAATCTGCTTAAAGCGGTAAAATTTTAGATACGGTTTGGATAATTCTGTCTTGTTTAAAGGGTTTGACAATAAAATCAAGTGCCCCTAGTTTAATGGCCTCCATAACCATGGATTCTTGTCCCATAGCCGAGCACATAACAACCTTGGCATTGGGGTCATTTGCTTTAATATTGCGTAACGCCTCAATACCGTCCATATTCGGCATTGTGATGTCCATAATAACCAAATCTGGTTTTTCAGCCTGATAAAAATCCACTGCCTGCTGACCGTCAGCCGCCTCTACAAAATCAGTGTATCCTGCTTTATTTAGATGTGTTTGAACCATTTTTCTCATAAATCCTGCATCATCAACGATTAAAATCTTGTACATAGTTCTCTATTCCTCCTGAATTTAAATGCCGGAATCAAGTGAATTTAACAATTCTTTTGTTCCTACAATTTCTGTAATACGAATTCCGAAATTATCTCCCACAACGATGACATCACCATAGGCTAAAAGCTGCCCATTGACCATAATCTCAGCGGGAGAACCGGTCTGCTTATCCAGTTCAATGACAGTCCCTTGTCCAAATTCCATAACATCTTTGATTTTACGTTTTGTTCTGCCGATTACCACAGATACATCCAGTTGAACACCCATAAGCAAGTTCATGTTGGAATCTGCCGGCTTGGAGGCATAGAAAGCCTGCTTTGAAAAATCAGGAAATTCAGGGTTTTGAATATTCCTTGGTGCCGGCGGATAGTTTGCAGCCGGAGCCTGCGGATAACCTGCATTCGGAACTGCCCCGTAAGGCTGCTGCACAGGAATTTGCGGCGGAGCTACTTCAAACTGCATCGGCGGTCTGGGCATAGCTGCCTGCTGCGGAACAGGTGTCTGTACCGGGACAGAGGCCGCAGGAGGCGGAGCAACCGGCGGCTGGAACGGAGTTGGCGCCGACACAGGCATTTGCTGCGGCATAACAGGCAGTTCGGGCATGGACATCGGTGGAGCAGACTGCTGCGCTGCCGTATTAAAGATAGATTGATCTGCCTCAAACGGGGCTTGTGCCGGTATTTGCGTTGTTTCCTGCTCTGGTATAGCCGCCTGATGTGCTGTTGCTTGTACGGGAGGCAATTCCTGCGGCACAGAAACTTCTTCTGCCTCATCAATGGGGCCTCGAACATGGTTTACAATTTCAAACGCAAAATCTGTGGACAAAAAACAAATAAAAGTGGTGTCTAAAACACCTTTAATCATCATTTTAAAAGAAATACCTACTACGTTTTCATCATTTTGTAATCCAAAAAAAGAACTTTCTTTCTTTTCTTTGGATTCCACCAAAACAGCCTCTGGTGTTGAAATGTTAATACTTCTTTCTAAAATTTCAGACAATGCGGTAGAAGAGGCACCCATCATTTGATTCATAACTTCACAAGCAGCGCTCATACTCATCTCGTCAAATTCAAAATCAGAGTCAAATTCACTAATGTCATTGCCCATCAATAAATTTAAGATGATTTGCATATCGCGTGTGCGGAACATCATAATATTGGTGCCCTCTACGCCTTCAACATAGCGGATTTTTATCATTACGGCGGGTTCCAAGCTGGAACTGTCTATATTTTGAAACTTATCTTGCTCTATACTCGGCGTAGTAATGGTGACTTGCTTTTCAATCATAGTCGAAACCGCCGTGGCAGCTGTACCCATACTGATATTCATAATCTCGCCAATCGTATCAAGCTCTTCCGGAGTCAAAAGTCTTTGATTATGGTCTGTCAAAACTATCCCTCTTTTCATTTAACAAGTATATCAACTAGCTTTAATGCTTTTTTGCCATCTAAGGTTCCCAGACGAGCTGTGTACCACGGAACATTTTCAATATTGACGCAAAGGTCTGAATCAATTCGTTTATTTAAAACAACAATATCATTCTTTTGCAGCATAGCAAGGTCATTTACGCTCATCTTGCAAGAATCCAAAATAGCCTCAATCTCTAAATCGGATTTTTGCAGATAACCCATTACAACTTCTTTTTTTACTTTTTCTTTTTCGGGATCTTGCTGTTTGCTGGAAGAATGTGCATATTTCACACTAAAACTATTAATGATTTCTTCTAGGTTTTCAGCCGGCATACAAATATTAATCGTACCGGTATAATCTTCAAATTCAACCTCTAGCGTTGAAATAACCACAACATCTTGCTGAGAATAGGCCTGTAAAAGCCTGCCGTTTGTTTCTATACTGCGCAGTGATGTTTCCAAATCAAAAAAGTTGCTCCATGCCTCTTGCATGTAGTGTGTTATGTTCTCCAATACCAACTTTAGAAGTGCCATTTCAATTTCTGTGTAATTACGGTCAGGAGAATATACGGACTGCGAACCCCCCATAAGCCTATCAATCAACAAAAAACCAAGTGAAGTAGAAAGCTCTACCATTAACGTTGTTTCATCGTAAAGCTCTGATTCAGGGTTAAACGCAATCATGCCCACCAAAGTATTATCCGGTAATGCATTATTAAACTCTGAATATCGCTGCTCTTCGATTTGGGCAATTGTCACTTCGCATACACTTCGTAAAACTCTGGTAAAATAAGAAGAAACAATCCTCGCGAAATTTTCATACAAATTACTTAGGGATTTTAATTGGTCCTTGGTGAATTTTTTTGGCGAAGTAAAATCATATGCTTTTATCTTATCTTTTTCTTCTTTCTCGACTTCTTCTACCGAGCCGGAGCGCATACGATTTAGAAGTTCATCAATTTGACTTTGCTGTAATATTTCCGCCACAGATTTTTTCACCCTCTTTCTTTAGAATTCAACTTTGATTATATCTATATAAGGCTTTATAGAAATCAGTTTTATGACTTAAATTGACTTTTTCTTTTTGGTTTCATATTTTTTGTTTGCTTTTTATGTACGATTTCCTGCTGCTCTGCCGACAATAAATTCTGCATTCTCAATTCTACCGTTTTAGGATTTTCACCGTCTGCTATCGCTTGTATCCCTGTGCAAATTATCTTCATACAGAGATATTCTTCTTCATGTCTGACACGTAATTTTTGTGAAAACGGAGAAAATATAACACATGAAAACAGCGCACCGTAAAAAAGTGCTGTCAATATTGTCGATAAACTCCCTATGATTGCGGAATAATTTTCCGCCGTTTTTAAATACGTAATCAGATTCATCAGGCTGGCAATACATCCGGCAGCAAAACTGATGGAGGCCGCTTTTTCATACATAAGCCAAACCTTTAGATGTCTTTCTTCCAAAGTATCCAGCCATATTTGCATTTGGGCATTTACCTTTTTGCTGTCCGCAGAATCTATAAGCAATTGAACACTTTTCTGAAGAAAAGAATCTTCTATTGTGTTTATATCTTCATCTAAGGCCAACAGTCCTTTGGTTCGTGCCTTTTCAGCATAAGAAGTTAATTTCTTTGTATATGCTGACGGTATATACCGTACAGGCTTAAACATCACCCGAATATGCTTAGGAATTTTACTGAGTTGTGAAAGCGGAAACATAAACAGCATAGCACCCATTGTACCGGCAATTACCATCAAAAGACTCCACGGCTGATAAAAGTTTGCAAAATTTTCTCGGATAAATTGAATGGTTTGATTTTTTGCATCCGGCTGCGAAACCATACCGAAACACAGCAAACCTGCTAATATCAATATTCCCACTATCGAGCCGGCATCAAAGGAACGTTTCAACGTTTGACCAACTCCTTTTCTTGATGCCCACTAAAAGTCCCTTGTAAAATCATTGCACTCCCGATGAAAATCAACTACTTTTTTTCTTATTTCTTCCATTGGTTCTCTTACGATATAGTAATTTTTAGTGGTTAAACGAACGATCGTATCCGGAGTTTCTTCAATGGTTTCAATTAAATTGGAATTTAAAAGAAAAACCGTGCCGTTCAATTTTGTCAATTCAATCAAAAAATGAGCTCCTCTCTGTAATATAGATTTAAATAAATGTTTTCAAAAGTGCTTTTTGCTTTTTATGAGATATTTCATTTTGCTGCGCATCAAATCTATAAAAAGAGAAAAACTCAGATATAAATTTGTACCGCTATAAAATCTCATAGGCAGACAGGAAAACTGAATTTCCTGCCTGCCTATGGCGACGAATCATCGTCGCTATAGGCCGTTTTCAAACATTATCGCTTTAAGTTAATGAGCTCCTCAAGCATTGTATCCGATACGGTAATGATACGAGAGTTTGCCTGGAATCCACGTTGCGTGGTAATCATGTCCGCAAATTCACCGGAAAGGTCTACGTTAGACATCTCCAAGGCACTGCTCTTTAAAGCACCTGTGCCGTCACTGCCGGGGTCAGACAATTTTGGTTCCCCTGAGTTTGCGGTAGCGGAGTAATAGTTGTTTCCTTCCAACTGCAAACCACTGGGATTGGCAAAGCTTGCCAAAGAAATTTTACCGGCCACAACAGTTCCTTTTTCAGCATGACTGACAGAAACCGTACCGTCAGCACCAATGGCAATACTGGTCAATTCATCCAAGGTTACTACGCCGCCCTCTGTACCGTTTTTTAAATTGAAGTTTACAGAGGATAAACCCAAATCTTTAGAAGGCGCTGCCTGTGTAAATGTTAAGGTTTGTCCTGCTTCCAATGCGTTCATGTTCACTCCGTCTGTCGGCTCTGCGGACGCATTCAGCTTTTTATATTGTGATGTCATTGCCTCAAAACCGGGATTACTCACTTCAATATACTCTCCTGCTGTGTTTTTTAACAGCATAGAAGATGCCTTTGAATTTTGCGCAATACTGCCGGTATATGCCACACCGTCAATGGTAAGAGAAATATTCCAAGCTGGATTCTCCCCTGCTTGGTAAGTTGCCGCAAAAGCCGTTGCGGTTCCTTCGCCTTTAAAATCAGAGCTGGTTTTGACAAACGTCATGTTGCCGCCGAAAACACCATTTTCAAAACCGGTAACCGTTCCGCCTTTTGTGTTGTAATCAAAGCCTGCAATTTCCGCACCGGTTAACCCTTCTGCGGGAAATTTATCTTCTGCCGCCGAAATCGTAAAGGTTCCTGCCACATGCTCTTTTCCGCCATTTGCCTCTTTAATAGCATCATTAACAGCTTTATTTAAATCTGCCATTGACGCAAATGTTTCATAAGCATTGAGCTGTACGGTAATAGAACCACTGTTGGAAATGGTTGCCTCTGCGGCTTTTCCCTGGGGCAGTTTTTCACTGGACGCAAACGTCAGAGATACATTGCCATACTTAGTTGCATTGGAGGCGGAAATGGTATAATCAATGCCATTGATTTGCTCTGTTACAGTGGGTCTTGCCGGTGCTACAGAACCAATATTATCTAACTTAATCTTTTGTACGCCAGGCTGACCGTCAGCCGTAGGAGCCCCCAGTACAAAGTTACCGTTGATGTCAGTGAGATAACCGTTTGAATCATAATCCAAAAGACCTGCTTTGGTATAGAAAATATTGCCGTCAGGATCCATTACCTGCAAAAAGCCTTCTCCGGTTATGGCAACATCCATGCCAAATCCTGTGTTTTGCATACTGGATTGTGTCATCTGTGTCTGAACGGCAGACAAGGTAGAACCGTAACCTACACTCGAGGGGTTTGTTCCGCCTCGGTTGGCGGTTCCGCCTGAAGCGCTTCTCAGGGTTTGATAGAAAATATCACTGAAGACCGCACGCTGAGATTTAAACCCATATGTATTGACGTTGGCGATATTGTTACCGATAACGTCCATTTTGGTTTGGTGTGTTTTTAAACCTGCCACACCCGAAAACATTGCTCTATTCATTTTTATCTCCTTTTTGAACTGCCTATGTCCCTCTGTCATTCAGGACATCCCAGCCTCCTCAAAAGGTCCGGCTTATATAATGACAGTTCCGTTTATATTGGTAAAAACATTTCCTTTAACTTCTTTGTTATCCATGGCTGTAATCACCGTATTGTTTTTAACACTGACCAAAAATGCTGTTTTGTCCACCAGAATCAAAGTGTCATCCAAGTTTTTTTCACCGGCAAGTTTTACCCCCTCGTTCAATCGGGCAAGATTTTCTTCCGAAAGCTCGATGTTGTGTTCCACAGCACGTTTTACAGCATGCTTGGAAAACGTCACTTCACTGCTTTGGTTGATTTTTTCCTGCAGAATAGAACGGAAGTCCTGTGCAGTATCGGTATCTGTCTTTTTAATTCTTGGGGAATCTAAAACAGAGCTTGGTTTTCCCGTAACAATAGGCGAATAATATTGCAAGCGAATATCATCCATGATAATCAGCTCCTTAAGGTTTTAAAAGCTACAGGTTTATACACCGTTTTTGCACCGTTATCATCCGTGATTACGACGTTGGCATAGTAAGTAGTATTGGCTTCCAAATCTGTTAAATTGACAGAGGTCTGGTCCGGAAGAGAACTCCAGTTGGCTTTCGTCCCTTGTTCTACCTTTTCTACGGTGTTAAATTCTGTATCGTCTTTTGAATAGTAAACTGTATATTTTAGCGATGATTTTGTAAGCTCATCTTCTGTTGGAATTTTCCATCCAATCACAGCAGAATTGCTTTTTACTTCACTGGCTGTTAAAGAATATCCGGTGGTATCGATTACACTTTTATCTTTATCCACACCATCTTGTACCGACATAATTTGCTCTAGGGTATATTTCTTTCCGCCTACATAAATGACATATTCGTCATCTACCAAAGAGACCTTCTGTACCATTCCGGTGGTGGTGTCCAAGTTTCCGCTTACTCCAAAACGTGAGGCTGTCACCGTTTTGCCCACAATTGACATGGCGTAATTGGTTTTTGCGTATGACGCCATCTCCTGCATTTGCTGCATATTGGAAAATTGCGCCATTTGTGTGACCATTTGAGAATCATCCATTGGATTATTAAAATCTTGGTTTTGCATTTGTGCTACCATGAGTTTTATAAAATCCATTTGTTCCATTTGGGAATTATCTTTCTTGTCGGTAAAAACAGCATTATACTGATTTTGCTGACCAACCACTCTCGTTGTATCCATTCCGCTCCCCTTTCTTTTATTAATTTTTAAACATAGATATTCATACCTGTGGATTCCAATGCTGGCTCTGACTCTATGGCAAATTCACCTTCTGCCTGATTCTGTATCTGCCCGGTATGCTTTTGCGGGTGCCATATCTCTCTTTGCTGTTGGGAGAATTGGTGCCCTGACATATCAAAATGTTGAAAAAACGGTTGATCGGCAGATTCAGGTGCTTTCTGCATAACTTCATGCACTTCAATTTGCATGGGCTTTACCGCTTCCCGCAGAGCAGAAAGTTCTTGATTCAACAATTGAGCAGTTTGAGAATTGGCTGCAAATATCTTTAATGTTTTTTTGCCTTCCTCTTCAATAAACCGAACAGTGATTTCGCCCAAAGCCTCAGGTTTTAAAGTCATCGTAAATTCATTTTTGCCTTTCGCTACATGATGCGTAATTTCGTTGGCAAGCTGTTCAACCAGTGGCGTTTCTTGGACAATACCATTTTGGCCCTGCAAAGCCTTGGCAAAACCGTTATGAACCGTCGCATTCTCCCCTACAACCGAGCCGTTGAGAGTTGTATCCTCTTTTACAGTCGATTCGCCTGTCATTTTTGCCTCTGCTAGTTTGCGTTTGACTGTTCCTATTGCATCAAAAAACTGTCTTTGCACAACAATACTTTCTTGCTTTTGTTCTAAATTAGCCGGTACAGAAGATTGCTTTTGGCTGTCAAAAGCTTGAACATCAGAAAAATCCAGTTTATTGGGCAGATTTTCTTCCTGTAAATTCAACTTTTCTTGTTTCGGCAACAGTTCTGAAAAATTTTCTGTTTGTGTTGCCATAGTTTGCTGCATCTTTTGGTGCATTTCGGCAAAAGGCATTTGATTTTGCAGAAGTTCTTGTAGATTTAAACTTTTGCTTTCTGCCAACATATTTGGGACTGTATTAAGACAATCAGATTCTTCTTCCTGCTGTAAAAATGGAAGTTCCATTGTTTGAGGAAAGGCTGATAGCAGCGCTGCAAAAGCCGTTTGTACATCATCTTCATTTTCTTTTGTTGGTAAGGAATCGGAGATTGTTAACAGTTCTTCCGCTAATACAGTACCTTCTCCCATTTGTTTCAGCATACTTTGGATAATCGCTAAAAAGGGATCGGATTGTCCTGCCTCTGATACAACAGAATTATTTTTTCTGCCTCCACGGCCGACCAATGAAACACTGTCTAACTGATTTGAAATTGATATGGTCTGATTCATGTTTTCACCCCCTTTCAATAAGATAAATAACATACGTCAAAAAATCTGTATTATACTACTTTTAAGCCTTAACTTCGGGCTTGTTCACGAACCAAATCAGTCGTCACATATTCCAAAATTTTTAGTTCGTTCTCTTTGTTTTCCAAAATATGATATTCTTCCAGTTGTTTTTCTTCCAGTTTATCTAAAGCCGATACTTCCTGTGAGGCTTGCACAACAATCTTTAATTGGTGTTCTACCTCTTTTTCTGCTTTTTCAAGAGCAAGATAAAGTTCTTCTATCTGCCTGTTTGTATTTTCCAGTAAAAAGTGAAAAGCGTTCATTTCAACAGCGGTTATGCCTTGCTCCTGCTTGACCTTGATTTCTTCCCGTATCTGCTTGAGATACTTCTTTAAGAAAATAATTTTCTGTTCAATTTCTTCTTTTGCCTTTCTCAAACGTCCCAGTATATTTTTTTCTTTATCCAATAACTGCAATTTATAGTTTCGCATTCTATCTAAAGAAAAAACAAAAGATTTCATGGATTAAGTGTCCTCCTATTTTACGGCTTCCATTAGCATAGCTGCAGTTTCTTCAAAATGAAACGCCTCTCCCACTTGCTGCTGCAAGAATGAATTGATACGATCCATATGAGCAATAGCATTGTCAAGTTTTGGATTAGAACCTTGTTTATAAGCACCAATAGAAATCAAATCCTCATTGTCCTTATAAACAGACATCATATTCCGCAAATCACCGGCTGCTTTTTTGTGCTCGGAAGAAACAATCCCGTTCATCAAACGGCTGACACTGCCCAGAATATCAACAGCAGGATAATGGTTCTTCGCCGCGATTTTTCGAGAGAGCACGATATGTCCGTCAATAATACTTCGCACGGTATCCGCAACGGGTTCATTGGTATCATCACCCTCAACCAGTACCGTATAAATCCCGGTGATAGAGCCTACCTCAAAATTACCAGAACGTTCTAAGAGCTTCGGCAAACTGGAATAAATGGAGGGTGTATAGCCACGTGCCACAGGTGCCTCTCCTGTACTCAAACCGATTTCCCGCTGTGCCATCGCAAAACGGGTAAGAGAATCCATCATCAGTAGAACATGCTTACCTTGTCTTTGAAAAAATTCCGCAATTGCAGTTGCCGTCTGTGCACATTTAAAACGCATCATGGCAGGTTGGTCAGAGGTGGCAACCACCAATACCGAACGCTTTAATCCCTCCGGACCCAAATCGCGTTCAATAAATTCCACAACCTCACGTCCACGCTCTCCCACCAAAGAAATTACATTGATATCTGCCTGCACAAAACGGGCGATTGTACCCATCAATGTACTTTTACCTACACCTGAACCTGCAAAAATACCAATACGCTGTCCTTTACCAATCGTTAAAAGACCGTCGATTGATTTAACACCCAACTCCATAATATCAGTAATCGGAGGCCGCTCCAGTGGATTCGTCGGCTCACCTTCAATGGAAACAGGAACGCCGTCGGTAATAGCCGGGCCTTTATCCATTGGCTGCCCTAAAGCATCTACAATTCTTCCTACCAATTGATTACTGGCCATTACACTAAGCTGGCGGCCTGTATTGACAACGGAACAACCATATCCTATGCCGCCAATCTCCTGATAAGGCATTAGATACGCTGTGTTACCGGAAATGCCAACCACTTCGCAGAGCACCGGTTTCCCATCGTCTTCTACATGAATTTGACAGACGTCACCAATATTGCAAATCAAACCGGTTGCCTCAATGGTCATACCGACAATTTTGCTTCCTTTTCCTTCGCAAATGCGTAAATCTGTCAACTGAAGAGTGCGGTAATATTTAGAAAAATCAAACCAAGAATTTAACTTTGAATCCAACTTTGTCAAAATACACCTCAATTTTTTATTTCTTTTTCATCTACTTCAAATGCATTTCTCAAATTTTGAGCTTGTGCTGAAATGGTGGCCACAATCGTGCCATCAGGTGTTGTCACCCGGCAAGTATCCTTGGCGCAAACAGTTGGTGTTACCGATGCTTTTCCATAATATTCCGGTTTTTGGAATTCCTGCCGCAGATACTCAACCAAAGAAACCAACTGTTCCGACACCTCTACATTCAGCCAACTGGCATTTTGAACACCGCCAACCACCTGCTTGACCAAGTGATTGAGTACCATATCATTTTCATCAATCTTGGTCATAATCATTTTTTCAGCAATATCCACAGCCATATATTTCACTTCTTGTGCATATCGTTTCATATACTGCTGCTGCATTTCCTGCATTTCTGCCAGCTGATTTTCAACGGCTTGTATCGCCTGCTCAATCTCACTTTTCTTTTGCTTTAAAGCATCGGCATAAGCTGTTTGTGCCACTTCATGACAAATTTCATCCAGTTCTGTTTGATACAGTTCTTTCAATTCTTCTTTAGACAGCCGGACGGGTTCCCTGCTGTATTTCGTGGGCAGCCTATCCTCCTCTATCTCTGAAATAGAAGGTTCAGTTTCTTGTTCTTCCCTTTCATTTTGAAAATCTCCGGCCACTTCTTCCAAGACAGGCTCACTAATTTTCTTAGGTTGCTCAAAGATGATATCGGGAATTCTCACTGATTTTTTTACAGGCACCGCACCCTGTTGTTTCAAGATATCAGGCAATCACGATATCCTCCTCTCCACCTCTTGAAATGACAATTTCGCCTATTTCCTCCAGAGAACGAATGACATTGACAATCTTCTGCTGTGCTTCTTCAACATCTTTCAGGCGGACATTACGCAGATATTGGATATCCTCCAAAATGCTTTCCCTTGCACGGGTAGAAACGTTGTTGAGCAGTAATTCTTTGACTTCTTCCGTTGAGCCTTTAATGGCAATGGCAAGGTCTTGTGCCTCAACATCACGCAGCACCCTTTGAATTGACATATCATCAAGATTGACAATATCTTCAAAGACAAACATGAGCTTGCGGATATCTTCGGAGAGTTTTCTGTCACTCTTCTCAAGTTCATCAAAGATGAATTTTTCGGTGGTACGATCCGTATGGTTCATCACATCTGCCACATAGTTAACACCGCCAATTTCTGTCATATCCACAGTCACGACAGAAGCAAACCTTCTCTCAAGAACTTGTTCAACAATGGAAACAATTTCCGGAGAGACACTATTCAGCGTTGCAATTCGTTTGATAACATCCAATTGCATATCCTTCGGCAGCTCAGAAATAATTTTAGAAGCCTGTTCTGCCTTCGCATACGATAAAATAAAGGCAATCGTTTGCGGATGTTCATTTTGAAGCATCATCATTAGGTTTTTATAATTGGCTTTGCGAACAAAATCAAACGCCCTTGTTTGCATGGCCAGTGATACCCGTTCCATATACGATGATGCCAATTGAGGGCCAAAGGCTTTCTCTAAAACATCCTTGGCATAAAAGGCACCGCCTTCAGCTATCACCTTTTGAGTGACACAAAGGCCATAGAAGTCATCCACAATTGCCTGCAACTCTTCCTGCGAAAGCCTCTCCAGCCTAGCCACTTCAATGGAAAGTCTTTCAATTTCTTCTTCTGTCAGGTGCTTATAAACTTCTGACGCCTGTTTAGCCCCCAGAGCTACAATAATTGCCGCCGCACGTTCGGTTGATGTAAGCTTTCTTTGTCTGCTTCCCACTGCCATTATTGTTCACCTTCTTTCAGCCATGAACGAAGAAGATTCGCGGTAATTTCCGGGTTGGTTTGGGCAAAGGTTCTTACTTCTTCCATGACAGCGTCATCAGAAGGATTCGTGCCGGATTTAGCAGCTTCGGAAAGATGACGCTTATGGGCCTCAATTTCATCAATTAAGCGCTGTCTTTCTTCTTCCTCTTTGAGAGTCTCAGCTTGTAGTCTGGCGCGTTTTGCGCGTTTCTTAATGATAATAATTGTCATCACAAGAATTAAAATCAAGAACACAACACCTGCTAAGGCAATGTATACCCAGCCGGGAATTAACTTCCAAATTTCTTCCTGTTCTTCTTCAATCGGAGCAACCACTTCTAAATCCGCAGCGGCAGCATCAAAAGCAGACACGAAAATCAAATCCCTGTCAATATCGGCACTATTCGCAATTAGATTAATCAATTCTTCTCGACGGGCCTGTGTTAGATTCTCTTCGCTCACCATAACGGAAACGGTTGCACGTTCAATTTCGGCGTTTCCTTTTTCAACCTGTGTTTTAATATAGGAATAATCAATATCGGTATCCCATGAATAATACGTGGTGTTTTCATCACCCTCAGGATTTTGATATCCATACGTCGGGATATCCGTGTTATCTTCTTCACCTACAATTCCGCCTAAAGTCTGGCCTTCATTTAAGGTGTATTCTCCTTTTGTGTGAGTAGCGTAACCGCCCCCGCCTTCCTCTTGCGGTTTTTCCTGCAGCTGCATACTCTCTGTGACCATTTTATCGTAATTCAGCGTTACCTTTGCGGCTACAACCACACCCGAAGAACCATATCGGGGAGTAAGCACACGCCGAATATTATCTTCAATTTGAGTCTGCACTGTTTTTTCGAACTCTAAATTTTGTCCTACGGTAATTCCTGTATTATCTTCTGACTCTCCAAATAATTCCAATGAACTTTTAGCATCCACAACAGTAACGGCATCAGGCTCCATTTTGGGAACTGCTGCCGCTACCAAATTTTTAACCGCAGTCACCTGCCCTGCCGTTAATGTTTCATTGGGTACCAATGTCAAAAGAACACTCGCTGATGCTTTTTCAGCATTTTCAGCTTGTTCCCATACATAATCACTTGTTTCAGGAACATTAATTGTTACTACTGCTTCCTTTACGCTTTTCACCCTTGTCAGCGTATCTTGAATGCGATCCTGCAATTGGTAAACTAGCCATTGCTTGCGTTCTGACTCCGTTGTAGTCATACCGCTGTTTTGTGAAAAAATATCATAGGAAAGAGTTGTTTTGGGAAACCCCTTTTCCGCCAACTGCAAAAGCCACATATCATATTCATTTTGAGGTACCATCACTTCTCCGCTGGCACTCATGGTAGGCTCTGCTCCCAGTTCTTTTAAAGTCTGAAATACACTGCTGGCCTCTGTTGCCTCAATATTGGAATAAAGCACCCGATAGCCTTTGTTTTTGCTGTTTAATAGAAATGTCGCTGTGATAGCAAGAAGAATAACCCCCGCAGCAACAGCGCCAATAATAATTTTCTTTTTCTTCGGCATTTCGACAATATATTCTTTAATTTTAATCACATGATTCTTAAGCTTCTGGTCTTTCAAATTTCATCTCGCTCCCCACTCCACAAATACTTTATCGCTACAAATTGATGCAAAATATTTTAATTAATTAAACCTGCATTTGCATAATTTCTTTATAGGCATTCACTGCACGTGTTGTAAGCTGAACAGTGGTTTGTAACAGTGTTTGTGTTTTTAAAAAGTCGATTTGCAGTTGTGCTAAATTGTCAACATCGCCTAAAGCAAGGGAATAATCGTTTTCTTTCACGATTGCTTGATTCTCTTCCAATTCATTTACTGCCTGTGATAAGACATTTTTAAAAGTGCTGTCGTCTGACGACTGAATCTGTTGAAGATCTTGAGAAAAATCTAAGCTTTCAATTGGTTGGATCGGTTTAATGAACATTTGCATATAATGCCCCTCTTTTCATGTCAATACTTTTTACGCTCTTGACATCCACTTTTCTTTAAGTATTATTTTTAGATAATATTTTTCGAAACCTGCTCTGTAGCAACCACATTTGGATCTTATAGCTTTAAACCTTAACAATTTCATCTAGCTGTAGTCTTAATTTTTTCTTAATAATTTCGGCTTTTAATCATGCTGTAAAATAATAAATTATTTAGATATTTTCTATGAAATCGTGAATACAATTCACGATTTAAGTATTTTTTACTTTATTTTACTTAGAAATTTTG
>URPG01000011.1 GCA_900549675.1 uncultured Oscillospiraceae bacterium
ACATTCTATCAATCTCTGATGTGCCCGAACTGAACACATGCAGATTGATGTCGGTGTCGGGTCCTTTGAACAGGCGGTGTTCGAACCACTCGGGTTCCCGAATCCGCAATATATAGCCAGCTGATTCCAATGCCGGAACATAGGATAGCTCGTCGGCAGAGTCCTTCACAACCAGCAGCATATCAATTATTGGTTTGGCACAAAGCCCCGGTACCGAGGTCGAGCCTACATGTTCAATCTGCAAGGCTTTGTTGCCGAGTACTGAACGAATCCGGTTCGCTTCCTGTTCAAACAAATCAGACCAACTTGGATCGTATTCGACAAGAGTAATCGGTGCATTGTGCGGCTTAAGTTCAGCAACCATGTTTTTTTGCAGCTCTTCATCACTCCTTGGTGTGGAGTTATTTTCAGATAGCATCATATCGCACTCCTTTGCTGTTTATGTTGCGGGTGTTTCAATTTTATCTTTTCTCTTTTTTGTTGGCCGATACAATCAGCATCATGGGACGGCGCATTTCATCCTGCATCCCCGGAATATCCATCATGTTTTCCGGCGGCTGCGGCTCCACAATATGATTTATTATAAAACCATTTGAAAGCAGTGTATTTAGATATGTGGTCAGTGTTCTATGATATTTTGTAACCTTTTCTCCCAAAAACACAGCTGTCCGTTTGCCCTCATAATAATAATTATCCACCGGAAAATGCAGTATTTCTCCTTTTTCGTTATAATGCCAGTCTTGTGTTCCATAGGCAGTAAAAACAGGATGTTCAACCGTAAAAACTAGCTTACCACCAGACTTCAGTATTCTATATATCTTTTTTACTAACTCAACTTTCGCAGCATGAAATGGGCAAACAGGCCTTGATGTAGCTGGGTAAAGTTGCAATCCATTGCTGGAGTTGACGTTGAATCAGAGCCGAAAGCTTTTTTCCTGCTTTCGTAGCGATTTCGTTGATCAGATCGAGCAGTTGCTGCAAGGCGATGGCCCAGTCCAATGTGCCAACTTCGTCGCACAACACATAAAACAGACCGCCGAACGAGCGAGCATCCGTACTTTGCCGATGCTGCCAGGCCAGCAAAATATAGCGGGAGAATACAATCGTCGTATGGCTGATCAGTAAATCATAGGAGCGGCCTTGAAACTCCTTCTGCAAACGAAGCAGCGACTTGGTGCACTTGAAGAAGACCTCGATGTCCCAGCGGATCCCGTAAATACGGATCACGTCCTCCACGGAGAGGGAAAGATCCGTCGTCAGCACCGCGAGCCATTCGTTCTTCTTCGTGCGATGACGGACGAATACCACGTGAACCGGTATGCCGGAGGCAAGCTCGGTTCGAATCGAACGAAGGATGCCTCGTTTCTTGCTTTGCACCGGAGACGCTGCGGTGTATAGTTCTTTGAGCGACAGCTTCCGGCCTTGAACAAGGAAACGCTTATTGTCGTTCTTGACCATGCCGATCACGTCGAGCCCGCGGGAGGCGATCTCGCCAATGAGGGGCGCGTGCGTGAACCAACTGTCCATCAAGACATAGGAGGCCGTGGCTCCGGCGGCAAGCGCGCGATCCAACATCGATACAATCACCTGCGGAGCCGACAGGAGTGCTTCTTGACGTCGCTTATACCCGTTCGTCCGTTTGTCGATCTTCTCGTTCATGCCGTTAATGGCAGATTTGCCGGAACTGAGCAGCGCGAAGTCCAGCGGCAGGAAGGTATGGCCGGTCGGACCATCCCATGGTGAGCATACGAAATCCCTTGTAATAAGCGCCGGTGGCATGATCTTTGAACCTGGCCAGCAACTCAACGGCTTTGCTGCGGTTGCGTTCGAACATGGAATCGTCGACGATGAAGACGGTGCCCCGATCTGCCGACGTAAGCACGCTGACCTTCTGCACCGTCGCGACGCTGAGCGACGTCAGAAAACGACGCCAGGCAAATGTTTTTATCCTTTAACTGACGGATATACTTAAGGCAATCCAACGTGTTTCTGGCAAATCGGCTGATTGATTTTGTGATAATCATGTCAATATACTCAATGGTCACCTGTGCTTTTCCATCGGGAAGGATACCTTTAATAAGTTTACCTTTCCTTGCCTCATCTAGTCTCTTTACAATTCGATGAGATAAGACAAGGGGAAGGGGAAGCATTTCTCTGGTTTCTTTTGTGGCATAACCATACATAGTACCTTGATCACCAGCGCCGATGGAACCATATTGTTCGTTTATACCATTTCGTGCTTCTAGTGCAGTATTCACACCAGCTGCAATATCAGAACTCTGATTGTGTACATATACATAAATTAAAAATTTCAAAGGGTTATAACCTAGTTCTTTTAGCACATTCTTAACAATGCTTCTGATATCAATTTTCTCGCTGCAGGAGATCTCGCCCGCCACGATAATTTTCCCTTTAGTAGCCATAACCTCACACGCTACGCGTGACGCTTTATCTCTTCTAAGGCATTCATCCAAAATATTATCAGCAATAATATCGCACAGTTTATCAGGATGTCCTGCACATACACTTTCTGCTGTTAAATATCTCTTACTCATCTCACATCTCCTTATTATTATTTACCTCTACGGGCAGTCAATAGTCGTTCCATCACATCATCCTGTGGATTTGTACCGGAATACTCTGTCGCACAGTTTTCACGAACAATCTGATATATTTCCATCCAGAGTCTGTTGGTTTGACTCATAAAATTATGGCTCATGGAAACGTATGGACTTTGGATAGCGTTGCCAGTAGTTGGATGCTTAGCAAGAAAACCAAACTCACTTATTGCTTCCTCACACTGTATCCACCTAGCAGCACTCATGGCATATCTTTCTAATAGCTGTGGTAGAACTAGATGTGCACACCCTCGCTCCTCAAGCCATTTCCACGTAAGCTCATAAATTTCGCTAGCTACTAAGGTTTTACCATCCTTTTGTACTGCTGAAAGCATATGTCACCATCACGCAGAGGGAGCTTAAGTGCAGCCTTATTAGGAATCTTTCCGCCGAACTTACCTTTGCCTTCTTCAATTGCGGCATTCACTGCTGCATTGATAGCATTAAGGGTTTTGGTATCGCTCTTAGGGATAATCAGGCTCACACTGTATTTTTCAGCGCCCCCATTAATGGATTTTGGTTCCCAGACGTTGGCATAAGAGAGTCTCACAATTCCAGTGATCACTTTCGTAGGGTTAGTTCTTTTTGCTGTGTTTGACATAGTATTAAACCTCCATAAAATCATTTTTTGCTGATGATGTATTCATTTCAGGACGCTTGTCTGAAACAGGCACTAGCGTCGGTTTTCCCGGTGGCTTCATGACCAGTCCACCGAGGATTTCATTAAACTTGGATTTGCCCATCAATTTTTCCATTTCAGTAATGGTGATGAGACTTTGTTTGTAAATGTCGCGATAGCCTGCATTTTTCGCCGCTTCTGCGACTGCTTCTTCATCTGTATATTTACGGTTCGAGCGACCTTCCACTACCTTAAAGCCAGGCCATTGCTTTCCATGATTAACCGCTGCATCAGTTGCGTAGGCCATAATCTCATTTGCCCAGCCGGTGAGATCTCCGATAGATGAAAGAATCTCTGCGATTTCCTCATCTGACAGTAGTGGTGGTAAAGCAAACTCGAACGCTGCCAGTTTCATCTTGGCTTCCCCTCTGGCCCGACATTTCACTGCTGCTCGGCAAAATTGGCACCATTCTCCAGGACAGTAATTGCCGTCACCCGCAAAAGCTAACTCCGCTTTAGGTTTCAAAACTTCTTCGGCCCACCGATACAGACTTTCTTTTGATACAGTGGACGTGCTGACATTTTCCCGGCGTGGTTGGTAGATTGTCATTGAAACCGTATCGATATCATAGATGCCATCGAATAACTCCAGTGCACCAAGGGCATAGAGCTTCATCTGCGGGTTCTCCTCTGCGTTTACCAAAACACCCTGACCATACTTGAAATCAATTATATGAAGGGTTCCATCAGAGATAATCAAGCAGTCACCCGTCCCAAAACCATCGGGTACATATTTTGAGAAGTCCAATCGCTGTTCAATTAAGACAAGAGGGTCATTGCAGGACTGTTTTGCCTGTTCAATGACTTCAAGTACAAATTCAACATAGCCATCAGTGAAGGTATCCATCTCATCAGAGTCATAAGGCGAAACCGGCTTTTTTGACCGCATCTTCAACGCCCTGCGAAGCTTGTGTTCACTTAATGCATGGGCAGCAGTACCTTCGGCTGCAGCTTCACCGCTATTATCATCAAACTCAAGTTCCAGCCTTGCTGACGGTGTACAGTTCATCCAGCGATGGGCACCTGATGCAGAGAGAATTGCATGTTTGCTCATTTCAACCCCTCCGCATCTTTAAGAAGAGCTACATACTTGCTTGGATCAATCTCGCTAAGTTTAGATGCTCCATACTTTTGTAGTAGAGCCCTAACTTCAGCTGTAAATCCTTCATGACTCTTTTCCGCAAGCACAGCCCTTACTTCTTCCAAGGCAACCCGCTTTTCTTCTGGCTGTTTTTCCGGCTCAGGTGGCTCCGGTTTTTGCATTGCATCAGGCGCGTTACTTGCTATTGCGTCTGCAACAGCCTGAACGCTGTCTGCCAGCGATCTAAGATCTGAGACCACATCGAGAAGAAGCTTGATTTTGCTCATGCTCCACACCTCCTTCCCTGATTTCCTTGATTTCTACCGTTTCGACTGAGTCACCGGGTGTAATTACAAGCAGACTTACCTTTTTACCGAACAACAAATCGAGCAGTTTACTTCGGATTGTCTGTCTGCTGCTTTGAATTACAGGACTTCGTCCGCCACCGGGTTTAGCCACATTGATTGTGACTTTGTGTTTTAGGCTCATATTCCGTCTCCTTTCCGGGGGCGGTTTTTCTGCCCCTCACCGATAAGCGAAAAAGAGGGTTCATTCGAACCCCCATCAGGAAAGAATTTTTCTTATTTTTTCGTGTATCTTTTTCAAGCGGTTACGGATAGCCGCTTCCGTCACTCCTTCTTCAGCAGCTATATCTGTGTTGGTACGTTTGTCCAAATAAACCTTTTTGAAAAGCTCTTTTTGCTGAGGCAAGAGACAATCCATAGCCTCGGCAAGCTTGTCCAGAGCAGTTTGATGATCCTGTTCCTCTTCATTTGTTATGTAAAGTTTTTCGGGGTTTGTGTTATCATCGGCCAGATACTTATTGCGATCATTTGCTGCTTCGCTCTCTCCGTCATTATAGGCATCGAGGTGTGTAGTAACCCGATAGTTATAACGGCGCTGCTCGTCCACTTCTATGTCATCCATTGAGTGCAGAAGCTCGATATCGGCTTCAGTAACTCCGTTTTCACCTGGGATAATTACGATTTTTGTACCTTCGGCAGTATAATAGATGTAGTTAGTGCGGTTCTTTTGACTGGTTTTGAAATTTCTTGACATGTTTTGGCTCCTTTCAGAATTAGGAGCCAAGTGAGAGATATAAAAAGAGCCGGGTGCTTACAAAACACAAATGGCCGGATGATTACGAATTTGTGTTTCGTAAATCATCCGGCCATTTGGTAGCTCGCACTCGGCTCCGTTGCTCGGTATGTTTTTTTACCTATTTCCTTTTGGAAGGTTTGGTTTGTGCCAGTGCACTGGCAGCTACAGATTTTGTCTTGGCACTAGTTCTTCCGTCTCTCAGGAGAGAAGAAGCCTTGCTTGCCACAGATTTAGATGTCTGTTTACAGGTATGTTTAGCCATTCAATTCACATCCTTTCTGAAGTTTTTATGTTTATGCCGTTTTAACAGCGGACTTAACGCAAGGGATTTTCACTAACTTATTGCAATGAGGACACTTCAGTTCAATGTAGATTTTCTCTTTAGGTAAATCCGAGATGTCACACGCCCTCTTACCACATACAGGACACTTGAGTTTCTTATACATCGATGGCACCACCTCTTTCTCGATTGTAATAAATACGCTTGTTCGCTTATTTACTACACTATGTTTAAAAAATATGGAAATGTACATTGATTGCACATTTCCAGTGCTAACTACAAAAATACTCATCCGCAGGACATGTTTCCCTCGAAATTAAATTCAGCGTCTGTAACCTATATTTCATGGGGGTATAATTCACACTAAATAACTCTGCCATATCACTGATGATTTCATCCACTTTATAATTCAGAACCATAGGGTTATTTGGCAAAGCTTTAAGCCCTGCTTTTTTTATAAAGCTAGATTGCACCGCCTCGCGTGGCATCAAAAATGCTGCAGTACAATAATTTGCCTGGTATTCGATTATTTCAATGGCAGTCATGTTTTTGCGATTTCCTGTCTCTGCACGAAAGGATTTCTTCTCGCAGAAATGCTGATAATTGGCGGCTCTGTTATTAAAGCACTTCTTGTGAAGGCGCTGATGAAAGCACTCGTGAATTACGGTAAAATTCTCAAGGCCGCGATTATCGCCCTCGGAAATAGTTCTATCAATCAATATCGTACCCGCATAAACTGGTATCTTCGTTGGCAACATTCCTTTTTCATAATGATCACTAGGCCATGCCCACCAATAACCATCGTTGTACGCGGTCATTCCGAAATATGTACGATCTGGCGAAAGATAAACCCAGTCAGGCGTACATCCTATAAAATCAACCACATCATACACGTCAATGGGCTTAGGCTTTACCAACCTATCAGAATCAAACTCCTTATTTAATTTATTGGCCTCTTGCTCTAATTGCGTTGGCGAATATTTATAATAGATCACGGATTCTTGTCCCCTTTTTCCTTTTCCTCCAACATTTTTATAACCTTCATCCAATCGCTTTCATCAGCATTAATATCACGTGCTTTACGTAACGCAACACGCAGAGTATCATTACCCATGATGTATTCTGGTAGATCAGGAGACACAGTGTTTTCTTTTGCTAAAGCCGCTAAATCAAACAACTCATTCGTTTCTTCCTCTGTAAGACTCAATGCATCTGCAATTTTATAGATTTTATCTTTGTCTGGTGGATATCTTCTGCCTTTCTCGATGTCGCTCATATAGGCAGGGACAATCTCCAAAATTTCAGCCAGCTTTCGAAGATTTATACCTTTCTCAAGCCTTTTTGCTTTTACATATTCTCCAAATTTTGTATCCATGGTAAACCTCCTTGTACGAAATAAGCGTGTTCGCTAATTTCTGACACTATTATATACATTACACACTTCACTGTCAATCTCATTTTTAAAGTTTTCAAACACAATAATATAAATGCGCATTTACAGATATTATTTTTTGAATTGCGCAATTTATATTGTTTTATGCGCATTCAATTGCTATAATATAATATATGTTTTTTGCGTTTTTACGAACTGGCGAATGAGAGGTGTAATTGGATGGCAGTCAGTTATAAAAAGCTTTGGAAACTCCTAATAGATAAAGATATGAAGAAAAAAGATTTGCGAGCCGCAACGGGATTGAGTACGACTTCACTTGCCAAGCTTGGTAAGAATGAAAATGTCAGTACAGATATCCTCGTGAAGATATGCAAAGCTTTAGAATGCGATATCGGCGATATTATGGAGGTCGTGGAAGACGAAGAGTCTTCTAAAGGTAATAATTAACCTGCGCTAAAAACTGAGACTGAAAATAAGGAGATTAGATATAATGGACCAGCAAACTTATAATTCACTAAAAGCATTTATATGGGGGATTGCTAATGACTGTTTAGTAGATGTATATGACGTGGGTGATTACCGTAAAATTATTTTGCCAATGCTGGTTATTCGCCGGTTTGATGCTGTGCTTGAACCTAAGCATGATGCGGTCATGGCAATGAAAAAAAAGATGGAAGCACAAGGCAGCATAGCGGATATCGACCCTGTTCTGTGCAGAGTGGCAGGACAAGCTTTCTGTAATAAATCTGAATACACTTTGAAAGACTTAAAATCTCGTACCAGTCAGCAGCAATTAAAAAAGGACTTCATTAATTATTTAGATGGCTTTTCAAAAAACGTACAAGAAATTATAGACAAATTTCATTTCAGAAATCAAATTAATAGATTATCTGAACAAGACCGGCTTGGGTTACTGATTGAAAAATTTGTTGACCCTCGAATCAACCTTAGCAATCAGCCTGTTCTAAACGACGATGGAAGTGTTCGTTTGCCTGCCCTTGATAACCATACGATGGGTACCCTTTTTGAAGAAGTTATCCGTATGTTTAATGAGGAAACTAACATAACGGATGCAGGACGGCATTTTACCCCAAGGGATATTGTCGAACTAATGGCTGACCTCGCATTTATCCCAGTGCAGGACCAAATTCAAAGCACAACTTACCGTATATACGATGGAGCCTGCGGTACAGGTGGTATGTTAACAGTGGGCGAACAGCGTATTCGTGAATTGGCAGAGAAAGCTGGCAAAAAAGTTTCTATAAAACTATTTGGTCAAGAAAATGCTGATGAAACTTATGCAATTGCCCGAGCGGATATGCTAGTAAAAGGCGAAGGCAATCAGGCTGATAATATATTTTTTGGTTCAACCATTTCCAATGATGGCTTTCCTCGTGAAGAATTTGATTTTATGCTTTCCAATCCGCCTTTTGGAACATCATGGAAAGCAGAACTCAAAGCATGGGGAGATATAAAAAAGGATGATATTACCGACCCTCGATTTATTATTAATTATGACGGTAATCCTGACTATTCGCTATTGCCTGACATTGGCGACCCTCAAATGTTGTTCCTTGCAAATAATATAAGCAAAATGAAGACCACCACCGAACTTGGTAGCCGTATTGTTGAAGTACACAACGGTTCTTCTCTCTTTACAGGAAAAGCAGGCAGTGGGCCAAGTAATCTTCGCCGCTATATTATTGAAAATGATATGTTGGAAGCAATTGTAGCTCTGCCCGAAAACATGTTTTACAATACTAGTATCGGTACATTCCTGTGGGTTGTAACAAATAATAAGGCAAAAGAACGTAAAGGCAAAGTTCAGTTAATTGACGCTACTACCTTGAAATCACCATTAAGAAAAAATCTTGGTGATAAGAACTGTGAACTCACTCCAGAGATTCGAAAAAAGATTGTGGAATTATACCTTGCCTTTACCAAAGCTGATGAAACATATAGCAAAGTTTTTGATAACGAGGAATTTGCCTATTACTCCGTGGATATTCTACGTCCGCTTCGTTTGCGTGTGGAAATTACAGAAGACAGACTCGAGTTGTTAAGGAAAGAAGCAAAAGACGAGCCGCTATATCATTTAATGTGCAAGATGAAAGATTCTGTAGGCACTGAGCCAATATTAAATTATAACAACTTTATAGTTGAGGTAGAAAACGCCGCTAAAAAAAGAAACATTAAACTTACAACAAAGCGAATTAAGGCTATCCGCAATTATTTCACTATAGTTGACGAGCAAGCTGAGCCAGTAAAGGACAATAAAGGTGGTTACGAGTCTGACAAAGATTTAAAGGATAATGAGCAAATTCCCTATAAATATGAAGGCGGTATTGAAGCGTTCTATAAAAATGAAATTTTGCCTTATGTCCCAGATGCATGGATAGATGAAAACTCTATCACTCTGGGCTATGAACTCAGCTTTACGAAGTATTTTTATAAGCCTGTCCAACTTCGTGAAGTTGCTGATATCATCGCAGATATAAAAAAAATAGAAGCCGATACAGACGGACTGCTTGCTTCGATTGTAGGAGGAATAAGTTGATGTTAGCGCCATATGAAAGTTACCAAGAATCACAGTCACCGTTTAGTAGAACTATACCTGCCCATTGGGAAGAAAAAAGATTATCTTGGATTTTCAGCACAAGATCTGTCCAAAACTGTGCCAATGAAGAATTGTTGTCTGTTTTTTTGGATAAGGGTGTAGTCAGTTATTCATCCACTTCACAAAAACAAGTTCATAAGCCAAGCGATGACATGTCAAAATATCAGCTGGTTGAACCTGGAGATTTTGTTCTGAACAATCAACAAGCCTGGAGAGGGTCAGTGGGAATTTCTCGATATCGTGGTATCGTTAGTCCCGCATATATTGTTTTGCGTCCACGAATTAACGTAAATCAAAGTTTCCTAAACTATATGGTTAGAGATTCTAGCATTATTGATCAGTTTGTTTTGGCTTCAAAAGGTGTAGGTTCCATACAGAGGCAAATTTATATACCGTACATGAAGCGCACAGTATTTGCACTTCCACCTCTCTACGAGCAAGACCAAATTGTCCGCTTCCTCGACTGGAAAACGACAGAGATAGCGAGATTTGTTAAGGGAAAAAAGAAGGAAATCGCGTATTTAACAGAATTGAAAAATTCTCTTATTTTTCATGCAGTTACCAAAGGATGCCGCCCCACTGCAACAAAAATGTGTCAACAAAAATGGATTGGAGATATCCCTGCTCACTGGGAAGAAAAAATGCTTTTTCAGTGCGCTACAGAACAAAACATTTCGAACAAGAATGTCCATAACCAAAATTTGCTATCCCTTAGCTACGGAAAGATTGTCAATAAAGACATCAACACCACGACTGGCTTGTTACCTGCATCCTTTGACACATACCAGATAATCCATGATGGGAATATAATCCTGCGCTTAACAGATTTGCAAAATGACCATAAAAGTTTAAGAGTAGGTCTTTCAACTCAAACAGGTATAATCACGTCAGCATATACCTGTTTGAAGCCAAGGGCGCATGTACTTCCTGAGTACCTCTATCTACTATTACATTCGTACGATGTGAGCAAACTGTTTTACGGAATGGGTGGCGGTGTTCGGCAAAGCATTGGCTACAACGATATTCGAAGAATGATAGTTCTATTACCACCGAAGGAGGAGCAAGAAGAAATTGTAACCTACTGCCACGGAGTACAAACAAAAATTGATTTGTTGATTGATAGCATTAAGAATGAAATCAGCTATCTTGGAGAACTCAGAACCAGAACAATCGCCGATGTGGTTACCGGGAAGGTTGACGTCCGAGGTGTCATTATCCCGGAATACGAAATGACAACGTACGATGAAATTGATGAGGATATTAATGAAGATACTACCGATGAATCGGAGGAAGAAACTTTAGATGAGGAGGTCGATGATTAATGCATACTAATACAAAGGAAAACGGATTTGAAACCCTTATTGTAAATTGGCTTGTTCAACAAAACCATTATGAACAAGGTATAAATGCTGATTTCAATCAGGATTATGCAATTGATGAGGTGCGCTTATTCCGCTTTCTGAATGATACACAAGCCGAAGTGATGAAGGAACTTCATATTCAGGACAATGCAGCAGAAAAGAAAAAATTCCTTGACCGCCTCAGCAAAAAGATTTCTGACGATGGTGTTGTTGAAGTTTTACGTAAGCCGTTTAAATACAAACATAAAAGTTTGGATTTGTATATGGTTTTGCCTTCTGACGGAAACAAGGAGGCTTCAGAACAATATGAAAAGAACATATTTAGTGTAACGCGGCAATTGCAATATTCTAAGCAACATGGTCGCCGCGCACTTGATATGACTATTTTCTTAAACGGATTGCCAATTATGACTTTTGAACTTAAGAACCAGCTTACCAAACAGAATGTTCAGGATGCAATACATCAATATAAAACAGATCGTGAACCATCGGAACTTATCTTCAATTTCAAACGCTGTCTTGTTCATTTTGCGGTCGATGATAACGAAGTCTATATGTGTACCGAACTCAAAAAGGAAAAGTCCTGGTTTCTGCCTTTTAATAAAGGTTACAACGATGGTGCAGGTAACCCACCAAATCCAAGCGGAATAAAAACAGACTACCTTTGGAAAGAAATTCTTACTAAGGGTGAGCTCTCCAATATTCTGGAAAACTATGCACAAGTGATATGTGAGGAAGACGAGGAAACGAAGAAGAAAACCTTTAAACAGATTTTCCCTCGCTATCACCAATTGCAGGTCGTGAAATCACTACTGGCAGAAGCCGCACACCAGGGGGTTGGCCAGCGTTATTTAATTCAGCATAGTGCAGGAAGCGGTAAATCCAACTCTATCGCATGGCTTGCACATCAGCTTGTTACGCTGAAAAACAATGATGGGAATGTGTTTGACACCGTCATCGTTGTTACCGATCGCATTAATCTGGACAAGCAAATTAAAAATACTATTCGTCAATTCATGCAGGTTTCCTCTACAGTCGGTTGGGCTAAGGATTCCTCTGAATTGAAGAGACTACTTGCCGAGGGCAAAAAAATTATCATCACAATTGTGCACAAGTTCCAGTTCATTCTAGAGGATATCACGGATGTTCACAAAAACAGTAAATTTGCAATCATCATTGATGAGGCACATTCCAGTCAGAACGGTAGTCTTTCTGCTAAGATGAACATTGTCCTTTCTGGTAATGTTTATAATGATGATGATGCTCTTGAAGATAAAATCAACAGCTTAATTGAAGGGAAAAAAATGGCTTCTAATGCCAGCTATTTCGCCTTCACTGCCACCCCAAAAAACAAAACACTTGAGATGTTTGGTATGCCTATGGTCGATGAGCATGGTAAGCCCGTCTACAATGAAGACGGCACAAGAAAATCAAGACCTCATTATATTTACACAATGAAACAGGCCATTGAAGAAAAATTTATTTTAGATGTTTTGAAATATTATACGCCATATCAAAGCTATTACCATATTATCAAAACTGTAGAGGACGACCCGCTTTTCGATAAAAAACGTGCACAGAGTCGCCTTAAGTACTTCGTTGAAACGAATGAATATGCTATTCAAGAAAAGGCAAATATTATGGTGGAACATTTCCACACGGATGTACAAATGAAAATCGGTGGGCAAGCCAGAGCTATGGTTGTCACCAGCGAAATTAAACGGGCTATCGAATACTACCATGCTATAAACCGTTCTTTAAAAGAGCGCAAAAGTCAATACAAGGCTATAGTCGCATTTTCTGGTGATGTCGTTTGGGAAGGTCAAACAGTAAACGAAGCAACGCTAAATGGTTTTCCGAGTGCAAAAATAGAAAAAACATTCAAAAAAGATCCTTATCGCTTTTTGATTGTTGCTGATAAATTCCAGACAGGTTATGACGAACCATTGTTACATACCATGTATGTAGACAAAAAACTTGCCGACATCAAAGCTGTACAGACTCTTTCTAGGCTTAATCGTTGCTATAACGGTAAGAACGATACATTTATTTTAGACTTTGCTAATAATCCAGAAGACATCAAAAAGGCATTTGAAAGGTATTATAAGACCACTATTCTTTCTGGTGAAACAGACGCAAACAAATTAAATGATTTGATCGATGAAATGGAGCCTTTGCAAGTTTATACGAAACAGCAAGTCGATACTTTTGTTGAACTGTATTTAAATAATGCTGAGAGAGAAAAACTCGACCCAATTCTCGATACCTGTGTAGAAAATTATAAAGACCTAGAAATGGAGGAGCAGATCTTATTCAAAAGCAGCGCTAAGACCTTTGTCCGTACTTATAACTTTCTATCCGCTATATTGCCATACGGCTCTGTGGAATGGGAGAAGCTATCAATATTTTTAAATCTTCTTGTAAACAAGCTACCGAGACCAAATAATGGAGAAGATTTGTCAGAAGGCATTTTGGAAAGTGTCGATCTAGAAAGCTATCGCGTAGTTGCGCAGGAAACTATGTCGATTTCTCTTGCAGACGAAAATGCAGAAATTGACCCAATACCAGTAAGCACGGATGTGGGTATCCCCGTACCGGAACTTGATACATTAACGCATATACTTGAAACTTTCCATGATATATGGGGTGACTGTGATTGGACAGATGAAGATAGAATTAGACGACAAGTTGCCGATTTACCAGATATCGTTAGCCGGGATGAAGCTTATCAAAACGCAATGAAATACTCTGATGCTCAAAATGCACGTGACGAAAGTGATCGTGCTACGATTGAGGCTATTATGAACACTATCTCAACCGGTATGGAGCTGTATGAGGCTTTTGAAAGCGACAAACGTAATAAGAATAATCAGTCCTTCAAAAAGTGGTTGTTAGATATGGTCTTTAATGCAACATACAAACCAGGCACTCATAAAGATCATCCGAGGGTGGATGAATAAGGGGAAAAAACTGCAGGAAGATAGCCAAACATGAATAATACATCTATCCTGTCTCCTCAACCCCTAAAAAATTAAGCGTTATCTAATCTGTCAACTCAACCTCATCTTCTTTAGGGCAGTTGATATGTTCCCGCGAACAATAAAAATAAGGGGTTCCCGACATTGGCACATCCGGCAAAGTAGCCGCGAGAAAACTCAATGTCTGGAAACCCTTTATTTATGGGCATTTTCAGCCCTTCTATTTCCTCACCCTTGACATCAAGACAACACACTCCACATGTTGAGTGGACAGGGATACCCGCCATATTAATTGTATCTATATCGCGGTATATTGTATGGGGTGAAACTTCAAACATATCCGCTAACGCCTGTGCACCTATCCGTTCCTTATCCAGAAGTATCATAATTATACTAACAAGTCTGTCTATTTTCATTGAATCAATATTCTCCTCATAGGATTGTTGCCATACTGCTGTCAACAATCCTATGATACAATAAAAAAGCAAACAAAACAACATTACACATCGAGCGGAGGAAATTTATGATTAAAATCTATGTTTATATTCTTGATACTTTAGCCGACTGGGAATTGGGACATGTGACTGCAGAGCTAAATTCTGGTCGCTTTTTCAAAAAGGATGCACAGCACATATCTCTTAAAACGGTTAGCCACTCTAAGGACCCAATCCGTACAATGGGTGGCTTGACCATTGTGCCAGATTGCTTGATTGACGATATGATTGTGAATGAAACAAGCGTATTGCTATTGCCGGGTGCAAATACTTGGAGCGACCAAAATCATGGAACTATCATAAAAAAAGCAAGGGAATTCCTTTCTGTAGGTGCCGTGGTGGGTGCAATTTGCGGCGCCACTGCTGCGCTTGCCAATGCTGGTATTTTGGATAATCGTCTGCATACCAGTAATGGAGCTGGGTTTCTTGAAATGGTTTCACCTGATTATAAAGGACAAAGTTTTTATATTGACGATTCGTCTGTAGCAGATAACAACCTCATTACAGCCGGTTCTACTGGAGGCTTATTGTGGGCAAAGCAAATAATTGAACATTTAGATGTGTTCCAATTAAACACATTGGAAGCTTGGTACAAGTATTTTAGTACCGGGAAGCCTGAACATTTTTTTGCGCTAATGCAGACTTTGCCATCTAACAATGAAAATTCATACACCTTATGAAATTGAGCCCATGCACTTTTGTGGGTGCATTGGCTCTTACCTTGTCTAGATCCCTAAAATCGTCCAAACAATCCTTGCATATGAACATTGGTTCACCGCCAATTCCATGGTAAAATCATTAGAGCACTATAAAAAAGGCATTCACAGTCAAGCGACATATTCTTAGCCGTGGTATTATTCTGGAGAAGGAGGTGCTTATACATGCACGCATGGGAACAAATACAACAAACCATAGAGTTTATGGAGTATCATTTGGATGAGGAAATTGACATTGAAAACCTTGCAAAAATGGCTTCTTTGTCACCTTTTTACTATCAGCGACTGTTTAGCCGTTTAGTAAAAAAGCCGGTTGCCGAGTATATAAAACTTCGTCGTATGGCAAAGGCAACTGAGGAGGTGCTCCAAAGGGACAGGCGCATTTTGGATATCGCGTTAGATCTTGGATTTTCCTCTCATGAACATTTCTCCCGCACCTTTAAAGATACCTTTGGGATGACGCCAGACGAGTACCGTAAAAGCCCGCAAACGCTCAACCGTACGACAAAACCCGAGCTTTTACTTCACTACACTCTGATTGATGAAGGGGTGCCGCTGATCACCGATGGTATCGTTCTGGAAGTAAACAGGCGGGAAATTACGGAGCCGGTCTATTTTACCGGCGTTAAAAAGGATATGCCAGTTCAGTTTATAGACGGACTGGGAACCGAATCAGGCGTTGACCCGTTGGATTCCTTATGGCGAAACTTCCATGAGCAGAAACAAACAGCACTTGGTCTTGCTGAGAATAATGAGAAAATTGGTGTGGCATATCCCTGTTTAGAGGAAGGGTATTTTAGCTATTTTGCGGGTGCAAAGTCCAGTTCCGAAGAAGCCCCGAACGGTTTTATGAACTGGGAACTGCCACCAGGAGAATATATCGTTTGTTCCTTTGAAGCTGAGAACTTCGAGGCTCTGGTCATGGATGCTCTTTACAAAGCACAGCAGTATGCCTATAACACATGGCTGCCAAATCACAAATTACAGACAGAGGCATTTTGTGCGGAGCGGTATGCAAGCCATTCGCCTGAAACGACAAGTATGGATATCTGGCTCAAGCTGAAAAAGTAAATTTATGCACATTGTACCGGGTAGTTGCCAAAACTACCCGGTGCTTTTCTGCTACATCCCCAAAATCGTCCAGATATAGGTCGGAGATGTCAAAGTGAACACCAAGCAGGCGAACAGAATCGCTGGCGCCGCCCACTCAAACTGTCCGTGCTTTCGATGTGGGCTAAGTGCCCAGCGCCTTACCATATTCCTATGGCAGGTTTCCGAAC
>URPG01000012.1 GCA_900549675.1 uncultured Oscillospiraceae bacterium
TTTTTTAGCTTTATGATCCTTAATTTTGGTAAATATTCTATCTCTGGAGGCTCTCCTATGTGTGGATTTGTAGGGTTTATTGACGGTTCTGAAACACAAAATAATGCGCAGGTGCTTACTTCTATGACAGACGCTATTCGTCATCGCGGACCTGATGACGCAGATTACTATATGGACGGTTCCATTTCTCTTGGATTCCGCCGCTTAAGCATCATCGATTTGGCTCGTGGAAGGCAACCGATTTTAAACGAAGACGGCACAAAAGTGCTTATGTTTAACGGTGAAATTTATAATTATCAGGTTTTACGAACGGAATTGGTTCAAAAAGGTCATATTTTTAAAACATTTACAGATTCTGAGGTCTTGCTGCATGGCTATGAAGAATACGGACCTAAACTGCTCAACAAGCTTAGGGGTATGTTTGCCTTTATTATTTGGGATAAAGAAAAAAAAGAACTTTTTGGTGCCAGAGATTTCTTTGGTATCAAACCTTTATATTATGCTAAAATGAACGGAACTTTAATGTTTGGTTCTGAAATTAAAAGCTTTTTACCTCATCCGCATTTTAAGAAAGAATTGAACCCGAAAGCATTGGAGCATTATCTTTCTTTTCAATATTCACCGGGACCTGAAACTTTCTTTAAGGATGTCTATAAATTTCCGCCGGCTCATTATTTCCTTTATAAAGAAGGTAAAATGGAGGTTACGCGCTATTGGATACCGACCTTTCATGCAGAAGAAGACAAGCCTTTATCCTATTGGGTTGATGAAATTGAAAAAACATTTGATGATTCGGTAAATGCACATAAAATTAGTGATGTTGAAGTTGGTTCTTTTCTCTCCAGCGGAGTAGATTCCAGCTATGTGGCTTGTTCGGCCGGTGTCGATAAAACCTATACCGTCGGCTTTGATAACGGTGAAAAATATAATGAAACCAACTACGCCAAAGAATTATCCGAAATGATTCCCGTTAAAAACATCAGCAAAGTGATTACACCTGAAGAATTTTGGGGAACTTTTTCCAAAATCCAGTACCATATGGACGAGCCGTTGGCTGACCCCTCCGCCGTGGCACTGTATTTCGTTTGTAACACAGCCAGTAAGGACGTAAAGGTTGTACTTTCGGGTGAAGGTGCCGACGAAATCTTTGGTGGATATAATATTTACCGTGAACCCCTCGAAATGACTTGGTATGATAAAATCCCTTTCCCTATCCGAAAATTAATTGGTAAAGTAGCTTCTCTGCTTCCGGCTAAACGCGGATTGAACTTTTTAGTCAGACGCGGAAAGAAATTAGAAGAGCGTTTCATCGGTAACGCCTATATGTTCAGCGAAAAAGAGAGAAAATCTCTTTTAAAACAAAGTACAGGTGCTTTATCCCCTGCTGAATTGGTGAAGCCCTATTACGATATGGTTGCCGATAAAGATGCTGTTACAAAAATGCAGTTTGTCGATTTAAATATGTGGATGGTCGGTGATATCCTGCTCAAAGCCGATAAAATGAGTATGGCGAATTCCTTGGAATTGAGAGTGCCTTTCCTTGACAAGCATATTATGGAATTGGCAGGCAGAATTCCTTTAAAATATCGTGTGAATGAGGAAAACACCAAATATGCGCTTCGTCAAGCGGCGGCAAGACGTATGCCTGAAAAATGGTCGACAAAAAAGAAACTTGGATTCCCTGTTCCGACAAGAGTATGGTTGAAAGAAGATAAATATTATCAAACTGTAAAAGATGCTTTTACCACTGAATCTGCTAAGCAATTTTTTCACACTGAAAAGTTAGTGGCACTTTTAGATGATCACAAAAACGGAAAAGCCGATAACAGCCGTAAAATTTGGACGGTTTACACGTTCTTGGTATGGTATAAAGAATTTTTTATTGACCGATAATTAATCCCATGACAAAAACACTGTGAATTTTTGAACAGTGTTTTTGTTTTATTGAACGCTCTAGCTTAACCATCAATTTTGCTGGTGCAGTAATCATTGCTTCTTGAGAGATAAGCCGATATCATGCCCTTCTAGGACAGGTGAAAACCACCGCTTCAAGTGGTGGTTTTGATTTTTTATCTGTTTTATTCTTCCTTATCCTTTTACAATTTACAAAATCTTTATTATAATTGAAAATGAATCTCAATTTCATATTGACATTTATTCTGACATAGTTTAAAATGATACACAGTATCAAATTGACGGGAGGTTTTTAAAATGAGTTATTGCAGCGGTTACCAAACAAAGCAAGGTGAATTGATTTTATCTTATCTTTCATCTCTGCAAAATAAACATATTACCGCAGAAGAAATCATTCAGCATTTTGATACACAAGGAATACGGATTGGACGTGCTACCGTTTATCGGCATTTGGATAAACTTGTTCAAAAAGGACAAGTCCGCAAATATACTATTGAAAATAACCAAAGTGCCTGCTATCAATTTGTAGATACCAATAAAAACTGTAATCATCATTTACACCTAAAGTGTAAAGAATGCGGTGAATTATTTCATGTAGAATCTGATATATTAGAATCCATTCAAAGCGTATTGCAATCTGAAAACGATTTTGAATTTGACAGTATCAACACTGTCTTTTATGGGAAATGTAAAAAATGTTCTTCTGTCGGTAAAAAATCATGAATCAGAGGTTATTCTTTTCTTCCAAGCATAGAAAAGCGTTGGCTTTTATCGTCTTTATTCTGTTGTTACTAATTATTCATTTAACGTTTATTACCGCTTTTCATCATCATGATGATTCGCATAAAGAGTGTTTGCTGTGTGAAAATCTTATCCTCTTGCAAAAGAATAGTGTAACTACTCTTTCTGTTCAGTTATATCATATAGTTAGTCCGGTAACGTTTCTTTTTTTCATTTTAGGAGAATTTCTACTATTTTTGCCACTGACACCAATCTCACTTAAAAATAGATTGGATAATTGAATAAAAACCACCATGAAATCAAATCGTAACTTTTCAATTTATCTAATTTATGGAGGTTTACATGTTAAAAAAATTTTTAAGTTTATTCTTATCTTCGGTTCTTGTTTTATCTTTAACCGCTTGTGGTAAGAATATCAATCAGAATTCAAATGTTTCGGATATTGCCGAAAAAAATTCTTCTGCTCCGGCTAGTACAGGAACGAAAAAATTATCTATTGTGACCACAATTTTCCCGCCTTATGACTTTGCGCGGCAAGTGGCCGGAGAAAAAGCAGATATTAAAATGCTTCTTCCTCCCGCTTCTGAGAGCCACTCTTTTGAACCCACTCCCCAAGATATTATAGACATCAGCAATGCGGATATCTTTATTTATGCTGGCGGTGACTCCGATACGTGGGTCAACGGAATTCTTGAATCGATAGATACTTCTAAAATAAAAATTCTTTCTATGATGGATTTAGTGGACGTAGTAGAAGAAGAAATCAAAGAAGGTATGACAGAAGATGACCATGACCATCATCATGAGCATGATAAAAAATTGACAGAAGAAGATGTGCATGACCGTGCCCTCAGTGATTGGAGCGGTGAATGGAAAAGCATAGAAAGTGCTTTGGAAAATGGTTCATTAGACGAATATGTAAAACACAGTGCCGAAGAAAATGAAACAGATACGGAAGCACAAAAAAATGAACTGACAAAAAAGTGGAAGTCTGACTATGATTCTATTACCATTTCTGATAATACCGTTAATTTTGACGGTATTGAAACCGATTATAAATATATTGGTTATAAAATCATAGATTCTGACCATGGTTCTTCTGTATGGTATGGCTTTGAAACCCAAAATGAGAATGTACCGAAATATATTGCTTTTAATGACCATGGGACCAGTCATGCAGAAGACGAACATAATCATGAAGAACACGACCACGAACATGATGAACAAGAAACACCGCATTTTCATCTGCGCTATGGCAATGAAAGTTTTGAAAAGCTAACAACTATTGAAGACTGGACACCCAAGTATTTTACCAAAGAAGCTTCTGACGAGGATATTGCCAAGGCCATGAATGAACATAATCATGGACATTCTCATGAAGGGGTTTACGATGAACATGTATGGACTTCTCCTGTGAATGCTAAATTAATTACACAAGCAATTGCTAAAGCTATGATTGAAAAAGACTCGGTGAATACAGATACCTATCAAAAAAACGAAACAAAATATATCGCTGAACTGGATGCATTAGATAAAAGCTTCCGTGATGTAGTTGCAAATGCAAAACGTAAAACACTTATATTCGGTGATAGATTTCCTTTCCGCTATTTTGTGGAAGAATATGGACTGGACTACTACGCTGCTTTCCCTGGCTGTTCTACCGAAACCGAGGCGAATGCACAAACCATTGCCTTTCTGATTGATAAAGTGAAAGCAGAAGAAATTCCCGTAGTATTTCACATTGAACTTTCTAATGAGAAAATGGCGGATACGATTTGCAATGAAACAAATGCAAAAAAAGCACTTTTTCATTCTGCTCACAATCTTACCAAAGATGAATTTAACAATGGTACTACCTATCTTGATGTTATGAAGAAAAATGTTGAAAACCTGAAGGAGGCGCTGCAATAAATGCCGCTTATCACCTGTAGAGATGTATCGTTTGCCTACGAGGGCAATACTGTTGCTGAAGAAATTAATTTTATTGTATCCAACGGAGATTATCTTTGTATTATCGGCGAAAATGGATCCGGTAAAAGCACACTCATTAAAGGACTTCTTCGATTGAAACAACCAAGTAAAGGATCTATTGTTTTGCATGAGGGACTCAAAGCGAATGAAATCGGATATTTACCCCAACAAACTGCCGCTCAAAAAGATTTTCCTGCCAGTGCTTATGAAGTAGTTTTATCCGGCAGATTGAGCGCCAGAGGCTTTCGGCCCTTTTATACAAAAAAAGACAAAGATTATTTCTCTGTTAGGAATTTCTGATTTGCGCCATCGCTGTTACCGTGAACTTTCAGGAGGCCAGCAGCAGCGTGTTTTATTAGCCAGAGCGCTTTGTGCCACCAAAAAGCTTTTACTTTTAGATGAACCTACCGCAGGACTTGACCCTTTAGTGACGCTTGATTTATACCGTCAAATTCAGCGTATCAATCAAGAAACCGGACTTACAATTATTATGGTATCTCATGATATAGAGAGTGCTTTGAAATACTCCACTCATATTTTGCATCTGAAAAACAGACAGCTTTTCTTTGGAGAAACAAAGGATTATCTGAATTCCAGTATTGGCAGTCAATTTTTGGAGGGTGCAAAATGAGTGTTTGGATTCAAAAAATTACGGAAATGTTTTCATACGGTTTCATGACCAAAGCAATTGTAGTAGGATTGTTGGTTTCTTTATGTGCTTCTCTTCTGGGTGTAAGCTTGGTTCTTAAAAGATATTCCATGATTGGTGACGGACTTTCTCATGTTGGTTTTGGCTCTATGGCTGTTGCCACGGCGCTCAATGCATCTCCGCTGACCATTTCAATTCCTGTTGTTGTCTTCGCTGCCTTTTTGTTATTAAGAATCAGTGAAAACAGCAAAATAAAGGGAGATGCAGCCATTGCTCTGATTTCAACAGGTTCGCTGGCCATTGGTGTTATGTCAATCTCGATTACAACAGGGATGAACACCGATGTCTATAATTACATGTTTGGCAGTATTCTTTCTATGAGTCAAGGTGATGTGGTACTTTCTGTTATACTTTCTGTTATTGTTCTGGTTTTATTTGTTTTTTTCTACAACAAAATCTTTGCGGTAACCTTTGATGAAACTTTTGCGCGTGCTACAGGAACACATACCGGTGTTTATAATATGATGATTGCTTTTTTAACAGCGATTACCATTGTACTAGGCATGAGAATGATGGGAGCACTTTTAATTTCAAGCTTAATTATTTTTCCTGCCCTAACCTCCATGCGTTTGTGTAAAACTTTTAAATCCGTTACGATTTCATCTGCCGTTATTTCTTTAGTATGTTTTAGCTTTGGTATTGTTACCTCTTATATTTATGCTACCCCTACAGGTGCTAGTGTTGTCATTGCCAATATAATTATATTTTTAATTTTTTGGATTATCCAATTTTTACGAGAGAGAAAGAAAACCTAAAAAAGACTCCGTATTGCCGAATCAGGATAATACGGAGTCTTTTCAATTATTTTAGATGAATATATTCTCAAATTGAGGAAACACTATTTTCATAAACTTGAAAGGCGTGATTCTATTGAATGAAAATAATGAACAGAATCAATCCGGCGGCGGATCTTTTCTTCGTTGGTTAGGCCGTATGATTATTATGGCTATTATCCTTGCCATTGTTTCTTTTTTAACTCCCGGATTTTCCATTCATGGGCTTTGGTCCTATTTATTTGCAGCAGTTATTATCAGTTTATTAGATTTTTTGGTTGAAAGGTTCATGAATATTAACGCAACACCATTTGGTAACGGTTTAAAGGGTTTTGTAATTGCGGCAATTATTTTGTATCTTGCCCAATTTATTGTCCCCAATATGTCTGTAAATATTTGGGGAGCTCTCATCGGTGCATTGGTTATAGGTATTTTAGATGCTATCTTTCCCAATCGAGTATTCACCAAATAATAAAAAGAAAAAAACTAACAAAAGAAGCGTTCACTTAGGGATTGAAGAAAAACTTAAATGAACAGCTTCAAGCGGTGATAAAAATGACCAGTCATATTCAAGAGTAATTACTTGAATCGGCTGGTTTCCTTCTATAATAAGGTCTTCATATATCCAAGAAACTGGTCATATTGACCTTCGGAAAGTGACGGCAATTCGCTATCATTAATGCGAAGTTGCTTTATCAGAGATTTACGAATGTTAACACTATCACGTTGCAGTTCCTGAGCAGAAACAAAAGCACCAGTACGTAGCTTTTCCGCCAAACCTAAGTCTGCAATAACGGTAATCGTATCATCGGGAATCACTCTGAAATTCCTTGCAACATCAACAAATGCGTGTCTACTTTCATATTTACATATCTTATAAGATAATCCGCCCATTTCTTTGCATTCCATGTCAAAACTTTCACTCACTGCATTTGTTATTGTAAGCCTTGAAAGTTTGTTGGATTGAATTTGCTTTTTAAATACATTCCTAGAGATTTCAAAAGCCGGGTTAAATCCAAAGCCATCAGCCGTTATAGAAAAACAAATCAACGAACCGTCATCATACTCGTTGTTTCTGCTTATTCGTCCTCCAAGTTGTAAATAACTTTGAAGAGAACGCAATTCGCAGAAACCGTAATGAAAGGAAAAGTCCATCCCACATTCTACACAACTCGTAGCAACCAGCGTCCAATCTGAGTTATAATTTGTGGTACGGTTAAGTCGATGCTTGACTTCATTTATGACGTTTTCTCTGTCGTTCGGAGTAAGTGCAGTTGACAAATGAAGCACGTCGTGCCCGCAGTTTCGTAGAGTTATTGCTAGCAATGCGGCTGTACGAACTGTATTCAGCACAATCAGCCGTGAACCATGATATTGGCTTATACAGTTTATAAGCTCATTTAAATTTTGGAAATGGGGCACATCCTGCATTAGAATGTTAAGGTGAATTCGGTTATTTTCAAACTTCTCCAATTTCTTGGACATCTCGCCTGACACCAAGGGATGAACTTTGGTGTCAGAAATCTTTATAAAACTTGGATTCTCCCAAAACTTAATCGATGTTCCCGAGCAAAGACAAAAACGGCAACCCCATCCTTTGGATAGTTCAGTAATCCATTGCCAAGCAGAGGGCAATAATTTTATGGGCAGCATAGCATGACTCTCATCAATGATGATACCGCTGCCGGGTAGTTGGTGGAGCTTTCGTAGTTTTGAAGGGAGATTGCTTGCGATTGTTTCGAAAAACTGAACTGCTGTTGTCACTATGATTGGGGCGGTCCATGTGGTTGCCAAGTGACGAAGCTCAGGACTTTCAAAATCCGCTTGATGGTGATGCTCTACAACAATCTCCTCTGGGTTTTCTCCGTCAAGAACCAATGCTTTTCGTAGGATTTCAACTGTCTGAGAAATGATATTTGTATATGGCATTACAACAAAAATGTGACGTAAACCATTCTCGGAAGCCGATTTCAACATATGCGCCATAACTGCTGTTGTCTTACCGGTTCCAACCGGACTATCACAGTACACGAGAAATTCTTCTGTGGCCACGTTTCTGCAGTAATCGTAGAGTTCACTGCGCAATTGATTGCGTTCTGACTGTGAATTGTCTGAATCTTTCTGTAAATCTCGGATATAACAATCCAGTTTCTTCAGCCGTTCTTCCCAACGTGTTTCAGGACGATACAGTTGTTTCCTCGCAGTATCCGAATAGTCTGCGTCAACAAGGCAGCTCAAAAGGACACGATACTCCATTGATGACAACTTCGGAGTAGTGTTGTCCGATGTTTGTTCAGTACTGAAGCCGGTTTCCTTACCATGCAAGTCCAGATACTCTTGGAGGTGTGTATCGCTGTCACCCATTGCTTCCGGAAAGCGAAACGGGGATAATTGTGTCTTTTGATCAATAAGATTAGGTAGCCCTGGATAATGATGAGCATAAACAAAAGTAGCCGAAGGATGTTCTGGTTTACAGCCGATCAGATGCTTAACACCCGCATCTCGATGCTCTATAGGAAGGTGTGCGGATTCTGTTTTGCCTGTAAGTACATCTTGATTTTTAACAGATAACTTACCTAAATCATGATAGATTGCTGCGTTTTTTATAAGTTCAAGATAATAATCCGTTTTATCTTGATTAACATAACGAAAAATATCTATTAGATTATTACATGCGCGATTAACCACTCCAATTACATGTTCACCGTATAACTGAGGTGGTTTTCCATTCCTTGCACTATGGGCTAGCATAGTCATAGCTTCTCCATCAGGTCAACAACAGGTGCCGTTTTACCTTTCAGTTTGGAGTTGAGTTCCTTAATACTCTCTAGTAATGCTACCTCATCGTAATCTTTCCACGAAGTCGCTGGACCAATTCCATTGCCAACTCTTACGGGAGTCAGTGCCTCGATGATTTTGAAATCATTAAACGTACCTCGAGCACGGTTATGTTCGACATAGAACGCATATCGAATGTCAACTTGTGAGCGAATATAAGAAGCCGTTTCTTTATAGGCATGGGGAATCAGTTGCAGAAGCAATTCAATATCCTTCTTTGTACAGCGTGTTTTTTGTGCTGCAGTAGCGTTTATAAAAAACGGCATTGTATATAATCCGTAAGAAACAATTCGATATGCGAGAGGGGCCATGCCCTTGCTTTTGTCATCCTCCACTGGCAGTACTTTAGTGGTTGTCATACGCTCAATTCTAACTGGGTCAAGCGATACTCCTAATCCAAATTGAACAACCCCAGTAGAGATAAATGAGCCGGACTCACCTGATTGCTCTTCAAGAAATGTTGTTCCAAATACACGAACATCCCAGTATTTCTCCAGCAATTCATCAGCTGTTAATTTTTTAACATCAGTGCGCTTAGTGACCTTGCTTTCCAAAATATCATAGCTTGCTTCATTCAAGTCTAGTTCTTTGGCAAGCTCCTGCCAGACAGGAGAATCCTTTGCTGAAACCAAATCACGTAACTTACGTTTAAACGAAACTGGTGAAATTTCGCCGCGCCCATCCTGCCGCGTACGTGGGTCACTTTCTCTGTCGGGGTCACCATTAGGGTTGGAATCTTTTACGTCAATTAAAAGTAGCCCTGTTCCTCTTTTGATAAAATTACTCATTGGATTTGACCTCCTTATCATTCTTCTTATCATATGGTATCGATGCCAAATAACCAAGCAGTACCTGTGCTTGTTCAGCCGCATTAAATTGCTCCGGCAACCCTGAAACTGCAATTTTTGTACTAACTTCGCCATACCGTGCAAGTATCCATTTTACCAGCCCTGCCCCTTCTCCCGTAGCAGTGTTTGCCCATGCCAAGTAAATTTTCATTCGATCACGCAGACGGTTTAGACCTTCAATGGGATTTTCGGATGCAATGACCAGCATTTCGTTCCCCATCAATTGTGTAGGTAGCGGTGCTGCTTTATTTCCGCTGTTTCGTACCTGTATGCAGTATTCCTTATGTAGTAAATCAGAAAGCTGCAAAAACTGCCCGACATTAAAAGGTGTCTCCAGCATATAATTCTCCTTTCTGACGCCTAAGCGCCATAACAAAATTGATATCAATGAAATGGATACTGTAACCCACTTTGCTAGAATATGTGATTCACTTGTTGATGGAAGTACATATTCCAGAGTTAGCTGTTGCCCCACATCCCCAAGCATTTGAGCTGTTTTTTTAATAACCCTACACAAAATATCATAGAGAAAAACATCATCTTGTAAGACAACGTTTTTTTGCGGCATATAAAGGCTATAAATATCGTGCAGCGAGACCGCACTTTGCTTCATAGGCTTTAACGAGCCGAAACGTGTATAATTAATTTTTAACAATTGGCAAATATCGTTTGGTCCCGGGCAAATAGGCTTGTACTCAACTATTTCATTCTTTTTACGTACACGTATTTTAATATTTGAATGATTTTTTGCAGCTTCTGACCACAAAAGAATATTATTCCGAAACTGCTTGACTGTCAGCGTATTCTCATAAACTATTTGTTTTCGCCCAGGATCCAGTGTTTCTAACAAAATCAAGTTAATTTGGGACCGCGGGTTCTTATTAATCACAGATTTCATGTTTCCCAGGACTTGCCTACATAGAGCATCATATGCGGATTCGGTTTCCTCCCTGAGTTCTTCCTCGGATTCGTAATCGGAAGGGTCCCCCAGTATTTGTGCCAGATAAGCATCATTTAGCGGCTCATCCGGCAAGTAGGCCAGTAGCAGATTGGGCTTTTCGCTGTTGCTGTCACTCATCGCTTTCCATGATTTGTTCTCTCGATTTCTATCGGTAAGAAACGCAATTGCATCATTGATTGCTATGACCTCGTTTTTACCAGCCTGATAGGCACTAATGCCGCTCAATTTATAACGTGTCAGGCAGGGTGTGTCCGCTTTCTTTGAATATAAATATGTAAGTCCTAGTAACGGAATATTTGGATTGGGATATTTATCCTTAATCGCCACACATCGTTTTCCAGTTAGTGGGGACACAATATGTTGGTCTTCAGATTTAATTTTACTTTTATTTTCGCTGTTCAGCAGGTTGATCAGAGCCTGCTGAGTTACAGATGATGCTACTAAGTTAGTAAAATCAGCGGTTTCATACACGTCGTAATAAGTCATACAACTGGCTACATATTTTCTTGTTCTATCATTGAAATTTCCTACTAGCAATTCTTTGATAAAATCAACTTCGACTCCGCTATTAGAGGTAGCAATCTTTTCATAGAGAAAGTTTACCAACATTTTGTTGAAATCAGCACATCCTGAAACATCTGGAAATACACAAATCAACTGTCTTAACGCTGCCAATTCCGGCTTTTGTGAGTCTATAACCTCTGCAAGCTCATTCAATGTCCAGTCGGAAATTTTAATGTCCAAACACTCAGGATTAATGGCATTATAGTTCAGTGTACTTAAATAACTGATTTTTTCACTTAACTTTGCTTTTTTCCATTCTAGATCATTAATTTTTACACTTTCTGTTATTGCGAGAAGAGGCTTTTGAACGCGGATTGCCGGAAAACTCTTGTGGTTTCCTTTGCTGTGTTTCCATAACGCCGTGGTTTCTTCTTTTGAGAGAAGCCTAGCTTCTCGAGGAAACCCCTTCTTATCAAGTTCGATTAGCAGGCAGAAAGCTTTTCCCACATTGTTTACATTCGGATGTGTTATGGATTGTAACAAGCCATAATGTTCTAATGCCTTGCTCATTTCATATAACTCGTTAAGCATAAAACATCACGCCTCCTTCAACTTTGACATCCTGATCAAATCGCGGAAAAATCTTTCCCTCCGTCGGCCGATTATACATCGTACTAAGCATAGATGGAATTGTTATATTGATTGACTTATCAGCAGTTGTCGTATCACGAATAGGACCCAAATAAGTCGGAACAAATTCTTTCCATCCAAGGAATGGCGTTGTGTGGAATTGACCAACTGAAAGTCTGCGCATAAACACGTCCTGTAATTGATGCTGTGGATTTTGCCCGCTTTGGGGTGGGTAATATGCTAAAATCACTCCGTAAACCTTATAACAGACATTCTCAAGCACTGTTGCAAACAATTGAAAATTCACTGTTCCGCTTTTTCTCAATGGTCCGCCATAATTAGTTGAATACTTGTGGAACACAATAGGGGAGCAAATCTCTACACGTTGCGGTTCAAAATACGCATTTTTAGAAAATGCCACAGATTCAAAAACACTTTTCAGGGCTGATTTTGTCGGTGCTGGATAAGATACCGGCGATGAACCAGTATCAGGCCTTGTGAACATTGCTGCTGGTCCCTCAATTTCAAATGAAACAGGGTAGACTTTATCAATCATTTTTTTCGCCTCCTCTATTCAGTAATATTTAACAACTACTCATGTCCTACAAACAGCACTCTAACTTTTAAGCAAATACTATTTTTATCCAGTTGAGTCTGGCACTAATTCCATGATATCTTTAAAATCAACGCCAAGCGCCGTACAAACCTTTACAAGAACGTCCATACTGACATATTCGTTTTTAGAAAGCTTTGAAATTGACGATGGACTTATTCCCGCAGCAGCTTGTAAATCTTTCTTCTTCATATCGCGGTCTATTAACAATTTCCAAAGCTTTTTATAGCTAACGGTCATCTTGGTCACCTCTTTATATATGTTTTTTCCATTATAGCACATTTTCTTCAAAAATAACATGATAATTCTGTGTTTGTGAAGTAATTTTACAATGTTAATAAAGATAATGATAGTTGTGTATGCCTTTATTTTGATTATTATTTAAATAAATACTTTTAGACAAAAAAGTCTGTAAGTCTATTTGTAAAACCAAAGTCAAAGTTATAACATTCAGCCTTCTTAAATTTAATACCACTTTCGCTCAAATTTGAGCAAAAACACAATCATTACAGCCGTCTGTACCTTAGAAAATAGACAGGCTGTTTTTTTATTTTAAGGGGTTCGAATCAATAGAATTCTTCGCTTATGGATGAGGATGGAAAATATTTTTCTAAAATCCTCAACTAATGTGTTCTACCAAGGCTATAAAGTGAGAGGAAAAATAATCCCCCAATGAAAGCATAGTTTTTCTCTCACTGCTCCTTGACAACTGAATACCCCGAAATGCAAGAGATATTTCAAGCAGAATATGCCATGACGATAATTCCGAGCGTAATCCTTGAAAGATAACGAGGTTGTGTCAAACAAGGCAAACCCTCTGGAACAGTAGCGTTTCGGGTCATTTTTAACAGGCAAGGAGGTGAAATAACTGAAACCACAATATGATAACTTGCCGCAGATGCTTAAAGATAATCCTCAGTTTTGCTGTTGGAAATATGAAGAGCGAAGTGGTAAAAAGACCAAAGTTCCCTATAACCCGATAACAGGAAAAAGGGCAAAACCAAATCAACGTGGTACATTTAAAGATTTTAGTTCGGCGGTAGCTGCTATAAGTGATTATGACGGTATCGGATTTTTGGTGGGTAATGACATATGTGTTATCGACTTAGATGATTGCTTTGATAGCAACGGTAAGCTTAAGCCTATTTCCCAAAGTATTATAGAGGCTTTTAGTGGTTGCTATATGGAACACAGTCCATCTGGGAAAGGATTGCATATTTTCTTTAAGGCCACAGGCTTTAACTTTGACAAAACAAAATACTATATCAACAACAGAAAGCTGGGAGTTGAGGTCTATGTGGCTGGAGCGACTAATCGTTTTGTTACCGTAACGGGCAATGTATTTGCAGATGGTGATATACCGGAGAAATCGAACGAACTACAGATGATACTAGACAAGTATATGCTACGTCCTACCCCTGTGAAGCAACTACTGGATACAGAAAGCCAATCCTATCTGTCCGACAAGTCTGTTATTGAGAAGGCATTAAAATCGGCAAATGGAGAAAGGTTCAAAGCATTATGGCAAGGGGATACATCTGGTTATGCTTCTGCCAGTGAAGCTGATTTGGCACTTTGTGGTATGCTGGCATTTTGGTGTGGCAGGGATATTGGAAAGATGGACAGACTTTTCCGGCAGAGCGGCCTAATGCGAGATAAATGGAATAGACCACAGTCCGGCAGTACTTATGGAATGATAACCATAGAAAAAGCAATCGCAAATGCTACTGAAATATATAAACCAGGTGGCAAGCGTTCATCAGCTACAGAAGATTTTGGTGAATGTTCTCTTACTGACTTTAAGCCTGAGAGTAACGATCGCTACCCTTGGACGGATATTGGGGCAAGCAGGCTGTTTGCTGATTATTATAAATCTTTTGCCCGCTATGTTCCCGAAAGGAAGATGTGGTTTTGCTATGCGAATGGCATTTGGATTCCTGATATCGGTAATCTCAAAGTGATGGAAATGTGTAAATCATTGGCTAACCAACTGCTAACCTATGCTTTGACTATTCAGGATGAACATCAAAGAAAGGCATACATTGACTATTGCCGAAAGTGGCAGTCAAGAAGATACAGGGAAACGGTGCTTAAGGATGCACAGAGCGTATATCCCATATCAATGGCTGAATTTGACCAAGACCCGCTTATGCTCAACTGTGCCAATGGGACTTTGTTTTTAATGTCTATGGATTTTCGTCCCCACAACAGCGAGGACAGACTTACAAAGATATCTGGTGTTAAATATGACCCAGAAGCAAAAAGTGAGCGATGGGATAGATTTATTCATGAGATTATGAGCGGAGATGAGGAAAAGGTAAAATTCCTCCAAAAAGCCTTTGGCTACAGCATCAGCGGAGACACTCGGTATGAATGCCTGTTTGTTCTCTATGGTGCTACAACTCGAAACGGTAAAGGTACGCTATGTGAGAGCATTCTTAAGGTATTAGGCAGTTATGGCTGTACCGCAAGGCCGGAGACTATCAGTCTGAAAAAGAATAATAACAGTTCAAGTCCAAGTGAAGATATTGCCCGGCTTGCAGGAGTACGCTTTGTGAATATCTCCGAACCTAGCAGAGGACTTGTCCTAAATGCTGCACAGGTAAAAAGCATGACGGGTGGTGACACCATCAACGCAAGGTTTCTACATGAGAATTCTTTTGACTTTTCGCCAAAGTTTAAGCTATATATCAACACCAATTATCTGCCCGTTATTACGGATATGACGCTGTTTTCCAGTGGCAGAGTGGTGATTATCCCTTTTGAACGACACTTCGATGAAAGCGAGCAGGATAAAAACTTAAAACGCGAATTCGCCAAACCGAAGAATCAGAGTGCTATCCTCAACTGGCTAATTGAAGGCTATCAGCTGTTAAAGAAGGAAGGCTTGACTTTACCTGTTTCCGTTAAGACAGCAACGGAGGCTTATAAGCGTGACAGCGATAAAATAGCATTATTTTTCGAGGATGCCTTGGAGGAAAGTCCCAACAGTGAGGTGTGGACATCTGAAGTGTATGCCCGGTATCAGCGTTGGTGCAGTGCCAATGGATGTTATTCGGAGAATGCAAGAAACTTCAAACAAGCCTTAACTGCTATCGCCCGTGTAGAACGGAAACGACCACGTTCTGGTGGTGGAATGACCACAATGCTTATCGGATATAAGCTGACAGAAGAAGAGTTTTTTCTTATTTAAACACAGTGTAGCAGCTTGTAGCAAGAAAAACAGGTTATATAAAAAATCACTCTCGTATAGAGAGTTTAGTTTTTACCTGCTACATCTTGCTACAAAGCTTAAAACCACTGGATATGACTCCATGTGTTAATACCAGCCCCTAGGGGAGGTCAAATCTCCACACCTTTTCATCTGGACAACGGGCGTGGGGCAACGCGTAAAAAAACGCGGTTTCAAACGGGGTATATACCCCACAATCCATTTTAATTTAGGAGGTAAACGATTATGGCAACATCAACAACTTATAATAGAGCGTTT
>URPG01000013.1 GCA_900549675.1 uncultured Oscillospiraceae bacterium
ATGACCATGGCTCCTACCGGCCCGATTTTGAATAGAAAAAGAATCAGCAACCCGGGAATGATCAGAAGATATAAAATATGATTTTTCTTTAAATCTTTTACAATTCTCTGCCCTAACGTTTTTTTTGGGAGAGCATAAGATGAAATAACGGCGGGGTTTGTTTTAGGCATTTCAAACTCCTTTCATGCATTTAAAATCACTTTCAGAGTGCCTTATCTTACAATATCAGCACTCTGAAAAATGATTATGCTTTTAAAATGCTTTAATAATTGATTTTAGCTGCCATACGTGTTGCGATAAGCTTGCAACTGGATTTCTTCAATTCTGGCAAGTCCTTTATCATTCATTTCTTGTTGGAAAGCAGCCCACTCTGCTTCATTCAATTCGCGTGAACCATTGATAAATGAAACGATACCGGCAATTTGAGAATCATATACATTCGCAACCAAGTTAGAAAGTTCTTTGGATTCTATGTCTGTAAATTTCAGTGTATAGGAAGTCATAAGATTTTCTTCTGTAAACAATCTTGCTGTTGCTTCAGAAATCAACGGGGCATTCCATTTGAAGAACGCTTCATCATCTACCGGTTTTGTCACGGTAAGTCTGTCACTTAAGAAAGACCATTTTTTCTCACCGGCAGGTGTGGCTTCTTGTTCTGCATAATCTACAATAAATTCTTTCTCACCGTCGGCTGTGATTTCATAGCTTTCACCCTCGACACCATAGTTGGCTAATATTATGCCCTCTTCAGAATACATATAATCTATGAATGTCAAAATGGCTTTTACGGTTTCTTCACTAGCATTGGCATTGACGGCTGTGACGGTTTCATCATTGTATTTTACGCTGGTGGTAACCTTCATTGTTTTGCCGTTTTCATCTTTTAAGAAGTTTAAAACACCCATTTGATAATCAGGGTCAGCTTCCGGACCACCGTTATCCATAAACCACTGGGCGCGATTGTAGTAATCATAGAAAAGCGTGCTGTTGCCATTAAGCATAGAGGCTTCCCAGTCAGCTTCGCTGGTTGTGCCGGAAATCCACTCCGGATTAATGAGGCCCTCGTCGTACCAGACTTTCATGGTTTCGGTCATTTTGTAAGCGCCGTCATTCATGATGTCAATAGAACCATCTTTATAGTGGCCAGCAATATAGACACCGTTTGATTCTTCGGCAGAAATATTACTGGCGGCACCGAACCATGCGGCAAAACGAATGGCATTATCACGTCCGCTCAAGGGATAATAATTTTTGTTGTCCTTACCGTAAAATTCTTTCAGTTTGCGAAGGGCATTTGTAAAGTCTTCCACGGTTATAACAGATTCAGGATCAATGCCTGCTTTAGTGAAATGATCAACACGATAGCCAATCAAATCAGCAAAAATAGGAGTTTCTTTTGAAAGCCCATAGATGGCCCCTTCTTCATTGGTAACCAAAGATTTATAAATAGGATCATTGTCAATATACTTTTGCAAATTTGGTGCATATTCTTTTATCTTCGGTGCTAAATCCATAAAAACACCTTGAGGGCCATACACATTTGTCTGTGTCAGCTTTGTCATGGTAGCATCCGGCAGCGTGTTGCTGATAATGCGCTGGTCAACTTCTGAATAAAAGTCTGAAAATTCTTCCGGTCCAGAAATATATTCTACAGTGATACCAGTTCTTTTAACCGCTTCATCATACCATTTAAGTTCTTTAATCCAATCAGCATAAGTGGAGCGCATAAACATGGTATAGGTATTTGCGCCTCCGGTAGAAGATGCATCTGTGTTTGAAGCATTTGGTGCCGTTGAAGAAGCCGTGTCCTTTCCTTTACATCCCGCTAAAAGCGTTGCAAGCATAACAACAGACAGTAAAATGGCTCCCATTTTTTTTGACATTTTCATAAAATCCTCCTAAAAATTCATATATGAACCTGTTTTACACTTTTGCGGTTTTTTGCTCTGTGCAAAACGGATTGCATACTCGATTGCGTGTAAAAGGCTCAGCTCACTGGCTGTTCCTTTTCCGGCCTGATCAAATGCTGTGCCGTGGTCTACTGAAGTTCGAATAATAGGCAGCCCTAGTGTGATGTTCACACCTTGGACTTGTTCCCAGCAGCCTTCTTTGCGGTTGTAAACAAAACCAAGAACCTTTAACGGAATATGACCCTGATCATGATACATCGCCACCGAAATATCATACCAGCCGCCAAGTGCTTTTGAAAAGAGCGTGTCCGGCGGAACAGGGCCTGCTGCCAAAATACCCTCTGCACAAGCAGCTTCGACGGCAGGCGTAATTTCGTTTATTTCTTCCCGCCCGAACAAACCGTTTTCACCACTATGCGGGTTGAGACCCGCCACCCCTACCTTGGGGTTTTCAATGCCCATATCCAAACAGGCCTGATGGGCAATGCGAATAACCTCTAACACTCTGTCTTTTTTGACACGGTCACAAGCTTCACGCAAAGAAACATGGGTTGAAACATGCACTACACGCAAATCTTGGTGCACCAGCATCATGGTGTATTTTTTTGTTCCGGTAAATTCAGCATAAATTTCAGTGTGACCTGAAAAATGATGTCCTGCTAAATTCATGGCCTCTTTATTCAGTGCGTTGGTTACGGTGGCATCTATTTCACCTGCCAAAGCCAGCTCAATTACCTTTTTCACATATTGAAAGGCGGCTTCTCCTGCTAGTGCAGAAACTTGTCCCATTTCAATTTGATGTTCGGCAATCAGTTTCATATCCAGTACATCCACTGTTCCATATTCAAACTTAGCTTCAGAAACAGCAGTAACCGGGTTAATCTTTAGCTGAGGCACACCATTCACGTTAAGTGCTTGTTCTAAACAGCATGCATCTCCAATGATAATTGGGCGGCTGTTTTCATATACAATTGGAGAAGCCAGTGCCTTTAGCGTGATTTCAGGCCCAATGCTGGCCGGATCTCCCATTGTAATGCCAATAATCGGTTTTTCTGTCATGATACCTCCTTATTTAATTCCCTTTGCTTTGTAGTCGTCCAAAACCTGCTGAATCGCCGCAAGAGCCTCTTCAGAAAGCTGATTGAACGGACTTCTGCATTTTCCTACCGGATAACCTAACATGGCTGTTGCTGTTTTGACAATGGTGTTAGGATTTCCATATTTGAAACAACTGCGAAAACTGCGAATATTATCTTGATAAGCACGAGCTTGATCAATTTCGCCGTTTATAAATGACTGGAAGATATTCACCATATTTTGAGGAAAAACATTAGAACATCCAGCAATACCACCGCTTCCTCCTGCTAGAAGATTCCAAAGAATTAACGAATCATTCCCGGAAAGTACGGCAAAATCTTTCCCTTTTGTTCGCTCTATATATTGCAGCATATTGTCAAAGTTGCCGCTGCTGTCCTTTGCGCCCACAATATTGTCTACTTCAGAGAGCCTTTCTACCAAAGCAGGAGAAAGTGAATTGCCTGCTCTTGCGGGGATATTATAGAGTACAATCGGCAAATCAACTGATTCAGCCACTTCTTTATAATGGGTATACAATTCTTCCTGCGAAGCTTGTGCGAAGTACGGTGCAACAATCGATAAAATGTCAGCACCCAGTTCTTTTGCTTTTCTAGACAAGCGAATCGTATCTTTTGTGCCGGCACATCCGGTTCCGGAATATACCGGCACTCTCTTTTTGGTTTCATCAATAATGACAGAAAGTACAAACTCTTTTTCACTGTCACTTAAAATATAAGACTCGCCATTTGTGCCAAAAGCAAAAATACCATGAATGCCCGCCTCAATCATTCGATTGACTTGATGGCGGAGTTCTGTTTCATTGACACTTTCGTCCTCGTTCATCGGTGTGAGGATAGGACAAATAATTCCTTTTATATCCGTCATGTTGAAGTTCCTTTCTTTTCCTTTTATAAAGAACGATCCATTAGCATTTTTGCTGAATCAGATACCTGTTATAACACGGCCAAATAAATCTGTTTCGCATCTTCTGCCGTAACCGTCCGTTTGTTATTGACCAATAAGCGCTGAACTTCCATGCCGGCCGTAACCAAGTCTTCTAAGTCATCTCGGCTGACATGATACGCCGAGAGATTAAACGGCAGCTCTAATTGAATTAAAATTCTCTCTATTTCATCAATTATCCACTGCGCCTTTTTCTCAGTATCTGTCAAATCTTTTTTGCCCAAGGCGTCATAAATTTCCTCAAATTCTTTTTGACAAGCCTGCTGATTAAAACGCATAACTGGCAATAGCATAATTGCATTTGAAACGCCATGTGCAATATGATATTTCCCCCCTAGCGGGTAAGATAACGCATGAACGGCTGTTGTGCCCGAAGAAGCGATGGCCACGCCGCCATAAAAAGCAGCCAGCATCATCTTATTTTTTTCTTCCAGTGCATCGGGGTCTTCACAAGCTTTGACAATATGAGGAAAAATCAGCTTCATAGACTCCATCGCAAACAGATTACTAAATGGATTGGCCTTGTTTGAGGTGTAGCACTCAATGGCATGACAAAGAGCATCCACTCCCGTCGCAGCCGCTATTTTTTTAGGCAGATTTCTAATCATTCTGCCATCTAAAATGACAACATCCGGCATCATCTCTTCATTCACTATGCCAACTTTAAGCTCTCTTTCCGGTACCGATACGATACTGTTTGGTGTCGCTTCAGCACCCGTGCCTGCGGTGGTCGGAATCATGATTGAATAGATTTGCTTTTTTCCCTTGAGCGGGTCGCCCAATAAATCTCTTACACTATACTGATCGGTCGCCGCAATGGAGGCCAGTTTAGCAACATCCATTACGCTGCCGCCGCCTATTGCTAGAATAAGGTCTGCGCCAAACCCACGAAAATGCTCAATAATTTCTTGCGCCTGATCACAAGTTGGTTCTGCGGGCAGATCATTAAATATCTGAATTTCAACTCCACTGTCTTTCAATTGAGCCAATGGGATATCCACAGCACCTGATTTCTGAACGCCGGCATCGGTAAAGACAGCGGCTTTTTTAAATTTGCCTTGCACTAACAGTTTAATTTGTTCCAGTGCGTTTTCTCCGCTGTAAACCTTATGAGGTAATTTTAGCGAATAATCCATTTCAACGTTCCCTTCTTTCATAATGAATAAAGCCTGATTTTCATTTCTTACAATCTATTTTCTGCTAATCGATGCGAAATTTCTTCCAATAAGTTCTCGTCTCCAAATCCGCCAGATTTAGAGATAAGCCATAATTTTTGCCCTTCGATTTGAATGACAGACAATACCGTGCCGGGGTTCAATTCACAAACAGGAGAAATTTCTTTTAGGTCCATTTGCCTGATAAAACCAAGCAGCGTATCTCCGCCGATAATCATTAATGTTCGATTTTGTATATACCCGTGTGAAAAAATTTGTTCCATAAATTCGCCTAATGCAAAAGAAACCTTTGCCCACACTGATTCTATTTCCACATTATGAGTGTTCAGATATGTTTCCATCTGAATTCTTTGTGAAATCCCCGTGTCTATCATAACAGGAACATCTCCTGCAAAAACATTCTCTAAAGAATCAACCCATGCCTTTCCTTCTTCTGAGGAAAAATACTGGGGTGTTAAAAGCTGATGGGGTTGCATGGCAATTCGTATGCTTCCTTTTTTTTCTGCATACTCGATTTGCTTTCTGGTGATGGGATTCAGACTGCCGCAAACCGTCACCAGCGGTTTATTTACAAAAGGGATTGTTACCTCTTTCTTTTGAAAGCCTATATATTCCGGCAATATCGCAGCAAATCCGGCACAGCCGGCTACCACTTTCAGTTGGTCTTTTCTGCTTAGATGAGCCGCAATTCTATGAAAATCATCATTGGTTTCGCTGTCAAAAATTCCAATCACCGGTTTTTCATAATCGGTATCAAAAGATTCTGTCACCGGTATAAGCTCAGTATGCACCGGCAAACCTGCAAAAATATTTCTTAGGTAGGGCGACAGAACCGGTTCAAAGGGGTCTTTCCCAAAAACACTTTGATGAATGGGAACACCTTCAATATAATGAACTCCATTTTTTGTGATACGGTTCATTTTGGGAAAGGCAGGCAGAAACGGTAAAAAATATTGTCCGCTGGCTTCTAGTGCTGCTTGCAGCTCGCTGCCAATATTGCCTCTAAGCCCAGAATCCGTTTTGATATAAATGTGAGAAACAGATGAGTCTTTTGCTTTTTCAACTAGCCTATATGTTACATCATACGCTTCTTGTGAAGAGAGATGACGCAGTTCTGCGTTGACAACCGAAACATCAACCGCACTTCCTCCATAACCCTTTTCTAACACTTCCTGCAGTTTGGCAATTTTAACAGTTAACCCATATTGTGCAAATTGAACGCCTGTATCTAGTGCACCGGTAAAATCATCGGAAATTATTGCTACGGATATCATCCTTTAACTCCCTCTGTTTCAATATGACACATAATTTTACCTCCTTGAATATATTTTAGAGAATATTCACAGATAAATAAATCTATGTGTATAAGATTATCATCTATTTATTCATTTTTCAACACAATTATTTCTATTTATTCTATATTATTGTTTAATAATGAAACATTTATATAGAATTTGATTTTAAATCATAAATTTGTTATTATAATATATAATAATGAAACTAAACCCAAGCATTTAATTTTTTATTACCAAACGGGTTATTATTCTTTATTCATATTCTTCATTATAAGAAAGGGATGTAAATTTTATGCAAGTAACCCGAATATTAGGAATAGCACCTTATGAAGGTATGCAGAACTTAATGAAACAAGTGGCGGCAAAACGGACTGATATCGAGTTGACTGCTTTTGTAGGTGACTTAGAAGAGGGGGCTAGAATAGCGCAGACCTATACCATTCACGATTTTGACGTTATTATTTCCAGAGGCGGTACGGCAGAAAGAATACGGCAGCAGACTCTCATTCCTGTTGTAGAAGTGCCGCTGACCATTTATGATATGCTTCGTTCTATTAAATTAGCCGAAAACTACGACAACAAATATGCCATTATCGGATTTCCCTCTATCACAAAAAATGCACGTTTTTTATGTGATATTCTTCAATATAGCATTGATATTTATACCATTCATACAGAAGAAGAGGCTCTGCTTAGCCTAGAAACTATTTCTCAAAAAGGCTATAATATGGTTTTATGTGATATGATTACCAGTTCACTGGCAAAGCGATTCGGTCTGCCAGTTTTACTGATTGCCTCTGGCACTGAAAGCATGGAAACAGCCATAGACTTAGCCATTCAAACAAGTTCATCTTACCGTAAAATTACCGATGAGGTGAAATTTTATCAGAATATCTTAGAAGAGCAGCAAGCTAAAATCTTTGTGTATAAACCCAGCGGTGAGTTAGTTTATCAAGTACCGGGAACCATCGCAGGCTCATCCCTCTGCGAAAAAATGTTTTCCAGCATTTCTGTTATCATGCAAGAAAAACAAAAAAGAATTTATTATGAAACGGCGGGCAATATATTTGTTCTTCGGGGCGTCTGCAAAACGATTTCGGACCAAACTTATGTGATTTATTTTGTCACTGTACGAAAATCACCCCTAACGCTTGCTAAAAACGGAATATACTCCATCAGCAAAGAAGAAGCTTATGACAAGTTTTTTAATAGTTTTTACAGTATTGCGCAATCTGCCTCTGTCGTGGATATGACTTTGGATCAATTTGCGCAAAGTAGCCACCCTTTAATGATACTCGGAGAAATCGGAACCGGAAAAGAGCAGATGGTACGTCTGATTTATGCCAAAAGCAATCTTAGCAATAACCCTTTGGTGACCATTGACTGTGCCAGACTTCACGAAAAAGGATGGTCCTTTTTGTTGGAAAATGACCAATCTCCTCTCAGCGATACCAATATAACCCTCTATATAAAATCGATTGATTCCCTCTCACAGGCACAGTTCGAAGATTTATTCAATACCATAAAAGATTTAAATGTTCACCAGCGAAACCGTCTTTTGTTTACTTGTTCTTATCATGAAAACAATAAACTCAATGAGCGTACGCAGCGACTCATCCAAATGTTTTCCTGCTTAACTTTTTATATGCCAACTCTCAGAAGTTTAAAAAAAGATATTCCAAACCTTGCTAGCCTATATATCAGCATATTGAATGTTCGTATGGCAAAAGAAATTATCGGCTTTGAACCAAATGCGCTTTCGCTTTTGCAATCCTATGACTGGTTTCATAATTTTGATCAGTTTAAGCGAGTAATTAACGAATTGGTAACCATCACAGAACAACCCTATATTAGTCTTGACGATGTAACCAAGCTGCTGAAGAATGAAACTCACATGATGTATACTGTGGATCAGCCCACTCACTCCTCCTTAGATTTAAACCGTACTTTAGAGAAAATCAATCTTGACATTGTTCAGCGTGTATTGGTCGAAGAAAAGGGAAATCAAGGGGCGGTCTCCAAACGTCTTGGCATCAGCCGCACAACCTTGTGGCGTATGCTGCAAAAAGTGGCTCCCACTCATTCGTCTACTTCATAATACCCGCTTTTCTGTGAGATGGCGTCCATTCTACTTCGCCGTCTTTTATATAAACGGATTCCCCAAACTCATAACAACTCACATCACCTTGTCTGCCAAAGTAAGGAGATTTTGTTCTTTCCCTATAAGCCAACCCCTATATTGCTCTTCTTTTGCATGCTTAAAAATTTATATTAATTCTATTCTGTAATAAATTGATAACAACGCAGGGTTACCGTAATAGAAACTTAAAATATAAATTATGCTTAAGATGAATTGACTAAAAGCAATATAAGGAGTGCAGCCATGAGTAGAATCGATTTTTTGAATGCGAGAGATTGTCAAGAGTACGAAAACTATGTTTCTTCCCATAAAAACGCTGTTTTATGCAGTCTTTGCAGTGGGCAGAGGTCAAGCAGGGTTGGGACAAAGAAGCGGTTTTGACAATCCTTCCGCCTTTTCGGCTGTTATGCAGGAAATTGCACTTCTTGCCAAAGCGTACAAAGCCTATCAATGCCTGATTGATCCCTTGATTTTTGAAGAAAACAAAGAAGATTCACTATCTACGCGACTGTAGATTACATTTTAAACCTGATGCAAAAGGGCTAAGAACCGTTCAGCCCAGAAACAATTATATGCTCTTTTTAAGGGGAAGAAACAAGGAGGAGATTTTCGACTCTTTTCACACAAAGTGGCGTTACAACATCCGTTTGGCTGCCAAAAAAGGGGCTGAATCTCGTGTCTGCGGCAAAGAGGCCCTCGACGATTTTTTGCGGATTAATGCAAGAAACCGACCGACGAGATGGTTTTTCTGTTCGAGGAAAAGTGTATTTTGAAAGAATGCTTGACAAGATCGGCAGCCATTGCCGACTCTATATGTGCTATTACAAGGGAGAAGCCCTCTTAGGTGCTGTTACCATACAATACGCAGGAAAAACCTTCTATGTATACGGTGCTTCTTCTAATCAATATCGCCATTTAATGCCCAACTATCTTATGCAGTGGGAAATAATTGGCTAGGCGATTGAAAACAGCTGTGTCGTTTATGACTTTCAGGGAATCCCATTTTATCAAGATAAAAGCCATCCTAATTATGGTGTCTATCATTTTAAGAAAGGCTTTAACGGAGAGGTCATGACTTATGCGGGCAAATTTCGACAAACTTATAGACCGATATTGTCGCCAATTGTCAACCTTAGCGTTCACTTAAGATAGCTTAAAGCCGCCACACGCGGCCATTGGCTTGTTTTCACAATAAACAATAAAAATCGTGTATTTAACAATATTTCGGCTGAAAATAAAGATAAACAAGAAGCCGTTTTACTGTCTGAAAATCGAATACAGAATTAAAAAAAACAGCAACCAAAATTACAAATTTTGGCTGCTGCTTTATGTTTTAAACCTTTATTCGTCCATTATTTCACTTCGTCATAACAAATTCGGCTCCCCTATTTTTTGAGCCAGCATCATTGCGCAAGTGATTATTGAACCGTTATAATGATTTGTCCATAGCGAGTCATTGGTTTTTCCGCATCATCCTGTACTTCTATAATAAGATTAAAATAGTCACCGGGCTTTGCATCTTTCGGAACAGTAAAGCGAGTCGTAAAACGCATGGGTTCCCATACACGCAGGTCATTGGCAGCCCCTGCATACTGGCTGGCTTCACGATACGCATACCAGTATGATTTCAGACTATCGCCATCCGGGTCGTTGGCATTTGCCGCCAAGGTCACAACTTCACCGGGTACTGCACTTATGTCTTTATTCTCTACACTGACCACAGGAGGATGATTGCATTCTGCATACGGTTTTATGCACCACTCCGCTCGAGCCGCCCATTCTTCCTGATAGGCACGCAAAAAGCGGTTGGGGTTGCCTTCCTCACCGGTAAAAAAGTTATACCCTTTTTCCGGTCTTTTCCCATTCTCAAATACACGGCCAAGCAGTGTGCCGTAATTGCCATTTTCAAGTCCTCTCAATCCTACATTAAACAGAAAAACATAAGTGCGGCTGTCACCCTCACCCAAGAAGTCATAGGGGTTAAAAACAGTGTTCGGCATATGGTCAAATCCCCAATTCAAAGAAAGCTGCTTTCCATATTGAAAAAGCTCTACTTCCCCCTCATAGTAAGTGCCATCACCAAAAAGACCGTACTTTGACATCAAAGCACCATGATTATATTTAATGTTTTTCTTTAGCCATTCGCTGTGAAAGGTTTCAATACAATCGGCTTGCTCTGTAACAGGGGCTCTGAAAACACCGTACATAAAATCAGTATTTAGTGTGATGAGATCTGGATAAATCGCTTCTGCGTGATCTTTATAGCTATTATCCTGACCTACGCCCTCAAACATACCCAATATTCTAACCTTACGGCAGACTAATTGATAAATCTCTTCCCACTCATTAGTGCCTTTGTATTGCTCTGCTATGGACAATAATGCACGGACAATCGTGTTCACTCCGCCCCATGAAAGCAGATACAATAGTCTTTTATCGTTATCTAAAATAGCCTCTTTAATTAAATGAGAACCCTCTGTCTCTTTCCTGACATCTCCTTCAAAGGCGATGTTTCCATATTTGGTAATACTCAGCAATCTTTCGGGTGATGGGAAGTCAGGATTATTTTTGACCAAATTGGGATAGGCCTTTGCATATTCATTTTGCCAAAGAGATTCAATCCAGCCCTCTTCGAATGGACGATAACTCTTTAAGTTTTTGGCCTCAGGGTCCGGATGAGGATAGCCTATATGTGTCTTGTACGCGGCTTCTCCCTGACAACGGTAATTCGGCGTTACTTCTCCCAGCGTATGTACTCCGTCGCCATTAAAATGGAATTGAGAGGATGTGTAGATAATGCCGTCCACGTCCAACTCATTTAGGTGAAGACAAAGGTGAATAAGTGAATTCATATCATCACATTCTAAATCAGTTGTAATGATGACTCTTGGTTTTGATTGATTCATTTTTTCATGCTCCTTCTATTTATCCCGGATTCTATTGAGGTAATAGCACTGGCTCTTAAACCGAAAAAACTATCACAACACCCAAAACAGGTTAAAACAGATTGTAACACAATATCTGTTTTAGCCTGTTTTTAGAATGCTGAACGGCTTTCTCTAACCAAATTTTGTGCTGTTTCGCGCTCTTTTTCATAAGCTTTATTTTCAATTAAATAGGGCTTTGTAATGGTTTCAGCCGCTGTATTTTCCGGAGAGAGAAGGTATTCCCATCTTCTTCCTTGGGCGTCATCGCTATCTTTTTTCTGCTGAAAACCTAGATGTTCCAAAAACACGGCAGCAGAATCATCACATCTTGTCCTGCTTATATATAATTTTTGCCGATTACCATACTCTAAAATTCGCTTGAGCAAATAAAATAAAGCCGTACCCACCCTGCGTCTTTGATATTCTTTTTTGACATACACATAGAAATCTAATAGAAATGGATTTTCAGGGGCAAGATGATGTTCCGTCACATAGCAAAAACCGGCCGGTGTACCGTCTATTTCACAGACAAGCCAACCATATCCATACGTATATCGGTCAATGCGCTGAATCATCTCCGAAAGCGATGGCGGCTCTTTGTCCTGTGCCGATACCGTTCCTGCATAGGGCGAATAAATTTTTAAGACGGCAGGTGCATCCCACTCATTAATTCTTCGGATATTGACTTTCATGAAACATTCCTTTATCAACCTTATTTTTTATTTTTGCAGTTGTTTGATTTTATCTCTTAAAAAAGCAGCATGTTCAAATTCCAGTAATTTGGCCGCGGCTTTCATTTCTTTTGTAAGTTTTTCAATTTCCATGCGTTTTTCCAGTGCATTTAGTTTTCTCTTTGGTTTTTTCTCATCTTTATGACTGGAAATCTCTAAAATCTCTGCCACGTTTTTTGTAATCGTGGTGGGAATAATGCCATGCTCTCTATTATATTCCTCTTGAATCTTGCGGCGGCGCTCTGTTTCGCTAATGGCTCTTTCCATGGAGGGAGTAACACTGTCAGCATACATGATAACAGTTCCCTCAGAATTTCGCGCCGCACGTCCTATGGTCTGAATCAAACTGCGTTCACTGCGTAAAAACCCTTCTTTGTCGGCATCTAAAATAGCCACCAAAGAAACTTCCGGAATATCCAGACCCTCTCGCAGCAGGTTAATGCCAATTAACACATCAAACTCGCCCAGACGCAAATCTCGGATAATTTCCATGCGCTCGACGGTATCTACATCATAATGCATATAACGAACTCTTATCCCATAACCTTCAAAATAGTCCGTTAAATCCTCCGCCATTTTTTTGGTAAGCGTAGTGACCAAAACTCTCTCTTTTTTATCCGTACGCAAATTGATTTCTGAAATCAAGTCATCAATTTGTCCGTCTGTCGGCTTGACGATAATCAGCGGGTCCAGTAAACCAGTCGGACGAATGACCTGCTCCACCACTTGTGCTGAACGTTCCAACTCAAAATCGCCGGGCGTTGCACTCACAAAAATTGCCTGGTTCACATGCTGATAAAATTCATCAAAATTCATAGGCCGGTTATCATAAGCAGAGGGCAGACGAAATCCATATTCTATCAACTGCTCTTTTCTGGCTCGGTCGCCTGCATACATCGCACGGACCTGCGGCAGCATGACATGAGATTCATCCACAAACAGTAAAAAATCATCGGGGAAATAGTCGATAAGCGTAAACGGCGAACTGCCGGGTTCACGGCCTGCCATAACCCGGGAATAATTTTCAATACCTTTACAAAAACCGATTTCCCGCAGCATTTCCATATCATATTTGGTTCTTTGTTCAATTCTCTGTGCCTCGATCAACTTGCCTTGTGATTTAAAATAAGCGACCCTCTCTTCCATTTCAGCTGAAATTTCTTCTAAGGCCTTTTCCATTTTTTCTCTTGGCACGATATAATGTGAGGCCGGGTAAATTGCCACATGTTTTAAATCCGTAACAATAGCTCCTGTCAATGGATTAATTTCACTGATTCTGTCAATTTCGTCGCCAAAGAATTCTACTCGTATTGCATTTTCATTCGATTGTGCAGGGAAAATTTCGACCACATCACCACGCACCCGAAATTTATTGCGGATAAAATTGATATCATTTCTTTCATACTGCAATTCCACAAGCTTATTGAGCAGCTCGTCACGATTTTTTTCCATACCCGGACGCAGGGAAATGACCATGGTACGGTAATCAATCGGGTTACCCAAGCTATAAATACAGGACACACTGGCGACAATAATCACGTCGCGCCGTTCTGAAAGTGCCGATGTAGCGCTGTGTCTTAACTTATCAATCTCATCGTTAATCGCAGAGTCTTTTTCAATATAAGTATCTGTCGTAGCAATATAGGCCTCCGGCTGATAATAATCATAATAAGACACAAAATATTCCACCGCATTATGAGGAAAGAATTCTCTGAACTCTGAGCAAAGCTGTGCCGCCAAAGTTTTATTATGTGCTAAGACCAAAGTAGGACGATTTACTTCTGCAATGATATTGGCCATGGTAAAGGTTTTACCGGAACCGGTAACACCCAATAAGGTCTGTTCTTTATCCCCACGATTTAAGCCTTCTACTAATTTTGCAATGGCCTTGGGCTGATCTCCCGTAGGCTGATAAGGTGACTGTAATTGAAATTGTTCCATTTTAGCCTCCGTGATATGAAATTAAAATGATATGTATTTTATGGTACTGTTATCTTTGTAAGTTTAATAAATTTATATTATTCTGCCCTATTTCCAGTAATCTACACACATCTATTATAAATCTCTTGTTGCATCAAACTTATCACATCTTTATAGATTCTTCAGTGTTGATGATTCATCTTATTTTATCATATCATTTCTTGAATGTACAGTATATTCTGAACATTAGTTTTGTTTTTGTATTTAAAAAGAGGATTAACAATCGTTAACCCTCTTTTTATTCTCATCTGAATTTCATCTACGGCCCAATTCAGTGTCATCTTCTGTCACAACACTATGATCTTTAATATAATCGATAATTTCATCCAACGTCGTAAAGGCTAAACCAACGTAACTGTCGGCCGCACCGTAATAAATAGCGATCTTTCCACTTTCAGAATCATGCACCGTTGCGCAAGGGAAGCACACATTGGGTACAAATCCGCGTTCTTCATACCATTCCTGCGGCGTAAGCAAAAAGTTTTCGCATCTGTATTTCACACGCGATGGTTCATCAATATCCAAAATGGCACCGCCAATGGAATATACATAGCCATTGCACGTACGGGATACCCCATGATAGAACATCAGCCAACCCTCGCTTGTTTCTATCGGTGCCGCGCCTCCGCCGATCTTCAAAGACTCCCACCATTCAGCACTTCTGCTCATCACATGGCGGTGTCTGCCCCAATATTCCAGATCTTTGCTTTCACTGATAAAAATGTCGCCAAACGGAGTATGTCCGCTGTCTGACGGTCTGGAAAGCATCACATAATTTCCGTTTAATTTTCTGGGAAATAAAACAGCATTGCGGTTATAGGGCAAGAAAGGGTTTTCCAATCTGGTAAAGGTTTTGAAGTCTTTTGTTTTTGCCATACCGATAGCCGCACCGTAAAAATCTTGACACCAAATGACATAATAGGTATCTTCTACCTTTACTAAACGGGGGTCATAGGCATAACGGGGCATAAAGGGGTCGCCGTTTTCATCCACGAACTGTATCTTATCTTTCTCAAAATCCCAGTGAATGCCGTCTTTACTTCTTCCAAAATAAATGAAAGACACACCGTTATTTTGTTCCCCACGGAACACACCTACGTAAGCTCCTTCATAAGGCATTACC
>URPG01000014.1 GCA_900549675.1 uncultured Oscillospiraceae bacterium
AGTTTTTGAATTACCTCTATAATTTCTTCCGCTTTTATTTCTCTCATAATATCCTCCAAAATTAAGAAAAGAGCCAAAAAGGCTCTTTCATGTTTGTATTTTAGTTTGATCGGCCTGTGCCGCGTCTGGAATAGCCGCGCTTTGTTTCTGTTACCTTTTTTAAGTCAGAAATTTTTTCATCACTGGTCTGCTTGAAGCGGGAAAGCATATCCTCAAAGCTGCCTGTGTTGTTTTCTTTGTTCTGCCACTCATAATCACCCGGACGATTCACAGGAGCCGGCGGCGGTGATGAACGTCTTTGGTTGTAGCCCCGGTTAGGAGAACTCGGACGACGCTGCTGAAAATCTCTTTTACCTGTGTTCGTATGCTGTGAAGACTGCTGTTGTTCAGGCGGCAAAGCTTTTTTGATGGAAAGACTGACCTTTCCCTCATCGGAAATACCAATTTCTTTCACTTTCACTTCTTGACCTTCTGTAAGAAAATCTCGGATTTCTTTTACAAAAGCCGAAGCTACTTCTGAAATATGAACCATGCCTGTCTGCCCGTTTTCAAAGCTAACAAAGGCACCAAATTTCGTGATGCCTGTTACTTTGCCCTCATAGATTTCTCCAACCTCAAGCTGCATAAATTTTAAATATCCTCCTTGGCTAAAACCAAAAAAATAGCAATAATTATTCTGCCCCACCAATATTTATGTAAACTCGTTCATTCGGCTTGGCATAGTTATATTCATTCCTGGCTGTACGCTCTGCATACTCTTTCTTGTCCAGTTCATTATCAATTGAATGTTTTAATTCATCGTTTTTAATAACCTGCTCCTGCATTTCTGTACGGATTTTTTCTAATTGCCCTCTTTTTTCGGCAATTTGAATCTGCTGTGTGGTAATCATAAACGTAAAGAAAAGGGCCGTGCATAAAATAGAAATTTTCAAAATAAAGCTGCCGCCTGTTTTTTTCTTTTTTATTTCTTTCACCAGGGACACCTCCATTGAAATAAATCTTCAGTGTCTATGTAAAAACACTATCCAAATAGAACTGGATGAATATAAACATATTATATACTAGTATACATAAGTTTTTCAAGTCCTTTTTTGTTTTTCTTTTCTTTTCTTTGTGCGATTTTTGAGTTTTTTTGACTTATGTGAATTTTTGTTTCTCTTTTTCTTCTTTTTCTTACTTTTGTTTTGTTTCAAGCGGTTAAAAATCTTTTTTACAGGGTTTAAAAACCAATTCTTAATTTTTACGATCATCCGCCTGATTTTAGCAGATATAACCTGAACAAACGGACCTAAAGCCATAATAATCGAAACGGCACCGACCGCATGCAGAAAAAGCTGAAAAAAACGTACCCGTCCGCTGTCAATCACCAATGCGCAAATAAAGATACCGACAGCAGCTATTAAGCACAATATGAAGTCAAAAATCGCCTCAGCTATTTTACCAAACCCTAAAAGAGTACGAAAAATTTTGAATGCTAAAAACAATAATCCCCACAACACACCGGCTATCAGCAGCAATAAAAAACTTTCCGGATTTAATTGCTGCTCTTTCATTTAAACAACCTGCTGAAAAAAGACATTGCCGGTGTATTATCGGTATAAGAAACTGCCTCTACCCTGCCTAAAACCAACATATCCCCGCTATCCGCACTGAGATTTTCAATATGCAGGGATTTGCCCTTTATATTAAGCTGGCCAATATCGGTTTGCGCTGTAATCAATTCATCGCTGAAAAAATCGACACGCACAATTCCCGTGGCCATGATTTTTTCGCGCTGTTGAATGGTCAATGTATGATTTTTCGGTGTTTTTTGTATCTCTGCCATGATAATCCTCCCTTTTGAAATCAAGCCAAGGCGGTTTGATTCTCAAGAAAAGATATGCGTCAAAACAAAATTTTATGCTTCCAGTATCTGATACATCAAAGCAGCTTCTTCTTTTTTAGCATATTCATTGACAGAAAGCACTTTAAATTTAATTGCTCTGGAGCCAAGCTGAACCTCAACCACATCACCGATTTTTACGTCATAAGAGGCTCTGGCAGGTTTTCCGCCTACCAAAACACGGCCGGCATCACAAGCCTCATTGGCGACAGTTCTGCGTTTAATAACACGGGCTATTTTTAAATACTTATCTAATCTCATATGAACCTCCTGATAAAACAATGCAGACTCGAAAATCGAGTCTGCAAAATGCTATAAAATTGAAATTACTTGTTAACTGTTTCTTTTAAGGCTTTGCCGGCTTTAAAGGCAGGTGCTTTAGAAGCGGGAATCTTAATTTCTTTGTTTGTTCTGGGGTCGCGTCCTGTTCTTGCTCCGCGCTCACGTACTTCAAATGTGCCAAAACCAACGAGCTGTACCTTCTCACCTTTTTCCAGAGTTTCAGTGATAGCCTCGATGACAGCATTCACAGCTGCGTCTGCATCCTTTTTGGTAATTTCAGCTTTTGTTGCCACTTCAGCAATAAGTTCCGATTTGTTCATAATTAAACAACCTCCATTTTTTATTCAAACAGCGCCTTTAAAATTCTTTCATCTCAGCTGCCGCTCTTATCAATATAACTTTCTCTAAATCGTAAATTTTCTAGATAGAAAGCCAATAACAAGCACAATAATATCACATAGTTTTCCGCTTTTCAAGTAGTTTGCCAATTTTTTCTCCTTTTGTGAGCCTTAAAATGTCCTTTTTGTTTATCCCACCGATAATAACCAAAAAAATGACATAAAATACACCGCCTGCAAACATCCCTGCGCCACAGGCTATCATACCCGATACACGCCCGCTACCTCCTATAAAAGCAGCTGTCAAGTTGGCTGCTGTATAGGCAGACAGTCCGCAAAACAGGGCAGCTAAAAACGGTTTGCCAAGTACAGCATGAAATCTGATTTTAACTTTTGTGACCCGCACCAACAAGAATAACTCTGCTATTACTAAAAAAACATAACACAACAGAGTGCCCACTGCCGCACCAAACACATTGATTTCCGGTATACCACAGAGAACATAGTTGACTGCAATTTTAATCATCATGGAAACAAGCAGGCATTTTACCGGTAAATCCATGCGCCCCACAGCCTGCAATAAACTGCTAATAGGGGTAGACAAAGCCGCCGCTGAAGCTGCAAATCCCAAAAGAAGCAAAATATCAGCTGTGATGGATGCTGATTGATTGCTTCCATAGAGTAAGGTTGTAATATGCGGTGCTAAGGCACTGATACCGATTCCCGCCGGCAAACTAAAAATAGCGGTAACACGGATAACGGATTCCAAACTTTCCTGAATTTCTTTTTGTTTTCCTTTTGTCCATACCGCCGTGACATTGGGCAGAGCACTGATACTGAACGCCTGCGTTATGGTAGGCACCAACATATACACCGTAAGTGCCATGCTGTAACAGCCAAAGAGAAAATTGGGAATGGTAGTGGGCTGTCTGATATATTCAGCAGGAATTCTATCTTGAAAAATTGACAGCAGAATTTGCGGACTCTCATGCATAATATCACCAATTCGGCTTTGTAAAAAAGTGGTATCAATTAAACCGGCCAGATTGGTGGCAATTGCTCCTATACCAATGGGAAGAGCCGTAAGAATCAGCTTTTTAGTTAAGCTTTTTCTCCGTTTGGGTTTAGGGGAGTTTTTTAGCATTTCTGCGGTGATTCCGTCCCCTTTAATACGAAAACGAAGGGATAAATATAAGAATGAAAACAACGTGCCCAATGTTACACCGGCAATGGCCCCCGTTACCGCAAAGGATAATGTTAAAAGAGCGGCTCTATCGGCAGACGGAACCAGTTGTCCCAACAGCGTACCGCCATTTTGATATTCCTGTCCCAAATAATAGCTGATACCAACTGCCGCCGAAAGTCCAAAAACAACCTTAGACACAGCCTCAATTACCTCTGAAACAGCAGTAGGCACCATATTTTTAAGGCCTTCACAATATCCACGATAAACCGATGACAGACAGCCGAAAAAAATGGCCGGCGCCAATGCCCACATGGGAAAAAGAGCATTTTCATTTTCAATAACAATTCGGCAGTAAAACGGTGCCGCGACAACCATTACAAGTGTGCCGCCAATTCCCAATATAATAAATATGGGCATTGAAAGCTTTTTTATACGTCTGACATCCCTAAATCTTCCCTTGGAATATTGTTCTGAAATCATTCTGGCAATGGCAATGGGAAGTCCTGCCGTTGCTAGGCTATGTATAGGGCCGTAAAAGTGGTAGGAAACATTAAAAAGCCCCATGCCGTAAGCACCGATAATCGATTCTAACGGCACTTTAAAAAATGCACCCACCAGCTTTACAATCATCATGCCAACCGTCAAAATAAAGGCGCCCTGAATAAAATCTTGTTTTCCGCTCTTTGGGGAACTTTTTTGACTTTTCTTTGGATTCATCCGTATATTCCTCGCTTTTCTCTTACTCACTCAGGCTCTGCTCATCGCTCAAAAATAGAAAAACAAATCTATAATTCTATCAGCTCTTTGTATTTTACAGAAATCAAGCTTTTCAATACTATGCAAAGAACTGTTTATCTAGTTGTTTTTCGCCTATACTTTACATAGATTTTACATTTGATAGGTTTTAGATTTTACATAAGCAGATTATAGTAAATAGAGTAAAATAAATGTTAAATCACTTAATTCCCTCCTAATATGCCATGAAAGGATTGGTTATGGAAATGAAGAAGGCTCTTGCCATTGGGCTGTTTTTAGCGTCTGTTTTCGTTGCGCTTACCGCTTGCCGTGCCGCAGAAAATGATGACGTATATGTTATTTCAAGAGAAGATGGTTCAGGCACACGAGGTGCTTTTGTGGAACTCTTAAATATTGAAGAAAAAAATGAAAATGGAGAAAAAATTGATAAAACTACACTCTATGCCGAAATCACCAATAATACAGCGGTTATGATGACATCCGTCATGAGTGACCGTAACTCAATCGGTTATATCTCTCTTGGTTCTCTCAGCGACATTGTAAAGCCATTGAAAATAAATGGCGTCGAACCTTCTATCAAAACCATCCAAGACGGAAGTTATCCTCTGTCCCGTCCCTTCTTAATTGCAACTAAAAAAGAAATAAATCCTTTAGCGGAAGATTTTATCGCTTTTATTCTCAGCAAAGACGGACAAACCGTTGTGCAGGATAAAGGCTATGCTCCCATAGAAACCGACACTGACTTTTCAGGCGGAAAAATAACAGGCAGAATCGTTGTGGCAGGCTCCTCTTCTGTTACCCCTGTTATGGAAGCTTTAAAAGAAGCTTATTTGCTAAGAAATCCTGACGCTAACATCGAAATTCAGCAGAGCGACTCCACCACCGGCACAAACTCCGCCATAGAAGGTATTTGTGACATTGCTATGACCTCCCGTGCCTTAAAAGACAGTGAAATTGAAAAAGGACTTTCTCCCACCACTATTGCGATGGACGGCATTGTCATCATCGTAAATTCAGAAAATCCGGTCCAAGAGCTTTCACCGGAACAAGTCAAAAATATTTATGTCGGAGAAACCACTTCATGGTCAGAGATACAATAAATTCAAGCAGTTATTCTGCTTTATGGTAAATGAAGAAAGGAACGGCCTGTGATGAAATTGATTCGCAAAAATAAAGAAATTATCATGAAATATGTCTTTTTAATTGCTGCTGCTGTTTGTATTTTTTGCGTGGCATTGATTTGCTTTTTTCTTTTTGCCAACGGTTTTCCCGCCATGGCAAAAATCTGACCTCTTAAATTTTTATTAGGAACAGAATGGCGCCCGAGCAACGATATTTATGGAATCTTCCCCATGATTTTAGGCAGCTTGTATGTGACGGCAGGCGCTATTTTAATCGGTGTTCCAATCGGTGTGTTAACCGCCATCTTTTTAGCCAAATTCTGCCCCGATTGGCTCTATCGTTTTTTTAGACCCGCTGTTTCTTTAATGGCCGGTATACCCTCCATTATTTACGGATTTTTCGGTCTTGTGATTTTGGTTCCGTTAACCCGTGATTTTTTCGGAACAGGAAAAAGTATACTTACCGCCTCCATTCTTTTGGGTGTCATGATTTTACCGACGGTCATCAGTGTTTCTGAAACAGCCATTCGTGCTGTTCCTTCCAGCTACTATGAAGGTTCACTGGCGCTGGGTGCTACTCACGAGAGAAGTGTCTTTTTTGCCGTGGTCCCCCCTGCAAAATCCGGTATTCTGACCGGTATTGTTCTCGGTATCGGACGTGCTGTGGGAGAAACCATGGCGGTAATTATGGTAGCAGGCAATCAGACTATTATGCCGGAAAGCATTACCAAAGGAGTAAGAACCCTAACTGCTAACATTGTCATTGAAATGGGTTATGCTGCCGATTTACATCGTGAAGCACTTATTGCCACCGCTGTTGTCCTCTTTATTATGATTTTACTCATTAATCTGCTGTTATCACTGGTAAAAAAGGAGAAGAATTCATGAAAAAAAACGTTAAAAAGAAATATTCTTTCTTTTCCCTTTTTCTCCGTATCATCGTTTATGCCGCAGCTTTTATTACTTTGGCTGTGGTGGTTCTTCTCTTGGGATATATCGTCGTAAAAGGCTTGCCGAATCTTTCTCCTAAATTATTTGAATGGGAATATAACAGCCAAAATGTTACCCTTATGCCCGCTTTAATCAACACCTTAATGATTACTGTTTTAGCCATGTTAATCGCCACACCTATCGGTGTTTTCAGTGCCATTTATCTCAACGAATATGCAAAAAAAGGCAACCGGTTTATCTCTGTAATCCGTCTGGCCGCTGAAACATTATCCGGCATCCCCTCGATTGTATACGGATTATTCGGCATGATTTTCTTTGTCATTACGCTCGGTTGGGGATATTCTTTGCTGGCAGGTGCTTTCACCCTAGCCATTATGATTCTCCCTTTAATTATGCGTACAACGGAAGAGGCACTCATGTCTGTGCCGGACCTTTACCGTGAGGGCAGCTACGGTTTAGGAGCGGGGAAACTGCGCACGGTATTTGCCATTGTTTTGCCGTCTGCCATTCCCGGCATTCTCTCAGGTATTATTCTCTCAATTGGCAGAATCGTTGGTGAAACCGCCGCTTTGATTTTTACCGCCGGTACACTGGCACAAATTCCAAACAGTCCGTTTGGTTCGGCCCGTACATTGGCCGTCCATATGTACAGTTTGTCAAGTGAAGGTTTATATCTGGAAGAAACCTATGCTACTTCACTGGTTCTTCTTATTCTAGTAATTATCATCAATTATACTTCTGAATTTTTAGCAAAAAGGATGGTTAAAAAAAGAAATGGATAAATTTGTCGTTGAAAACCTGAACTTATATTATGGGAGTTTTCAAGCTCTCAAAAGCATTAACATTAAAATTCCCTCCCATGAGATTACCGCTTTAATCGGTCCCTCAGGCTGTGGAAAATCCACTTTGTTAAAAACACTCAACCGTATGAACGACCTTGTCGAAGGCTGTAAAATCGACGGTAAAATCACCTTGGACGGAATTGATATCTTCAAAGATGTTGACGTAACAGAACTCCGAAAACGAGTAGGCATGGTTTTTCAAAAGCCAAATCCATTTCCGATGAGCATCTATGATAACATTGCCTATGGTCCCAGAACACATGGAATTCGCTCTAAAGCAGAACTTGACATGATTGTAGAAAAATCGCTTCGTTCTGCCGCCATTTGGGAAGAAACCAAAGACCGCCTGAAAAAAAGTGCACTGGGTATGTCCGGCGGACAGCAGCAACGGCTTTGTATCGCCCGCGCTCTTGCCATTGAACCCGAGGTTTTGCTTATGGACGAGCCCACCAGTGCTCTGGACCCTATTTCTACTTCTAAAATTGAAGACCTTGTCAGCGGACTCAAAAAAGATTATACTATTGCTATGGTCACTCATAATATGCAGCAGGCGGCAAGAGTATCCGATAAAACCGCTTTCTTTTTAATGGGTGAAATGGTTGAATTCAATGCGACCGACGAGATTTTCTCCATGCCGAAAGATAAACGAACCGAAGACTATATTTCAGGGAGGTTTGGATAATGCGAGAACGCTACCGAAAGCAGCTCGAAAATTTAAACAACAACTTAATTCACATGGGTGCTTTATGCGAAGAAGCCATTGCCTGTGCCGCTAAAACGCTGTTAGAGGGTAACGCTGAAATGCGTGATAAAGTCCTCGCCGTCGAAGGCGAAACCAATATGGCAGAACGGGATATCGAACAGCTTTGTGTTCGCCTTTTGCTTCTAGAACAGCCTGTTGCCGGTGATTTACGGCAGATCACCGCCGCACAAAAAATGATTACCGATATGGAAAGAATCAGTGATCAGGCCGTTGATATCGCTGAGCTTTCTGTTTTTATGAAAAATAACTCCATCAAAAGCGACATCCATATTGCTGATATGTCCCGTGCGACAATTCGCATGGTTACCGCCAGTATCGATTCCTTTGTCAATAAAGATTTTAACAAAGCCCAAGAGGTTATTGCGTCCGACGATATTGTAGATGATTTATTTTTAAAAATCCGTGAAGAATTGGTGGAACACATTAAAGACAATCCTGCTGTTGCCAGTGAATGCTTGGATTTACTGATGGTTGCCAAATATTTTGAACGTATCGGCGACCATGCCGTCAATATTGCAGAATGGGTCGTTTATTCTATCACCGGAGATCGCAAAGCCACCCGTGCAGAGTGAGGAGTTTTCATGATTTATTTGGTTGAAGACGAAACAAATATCCGAGAGTTGGTTATTTATACGCTACAAAATACTGGCTTTTCAGCCGCCGGTTTTTCTTGTTCCGAAGAATTTTGGGCGGCTGTTGCTCAAAAAATGCCGGAACTAGTGTTGCTGGACATCATGCTGCCCGGCGAAGATGATGGTCTTGCCATTCTTAAAAAGTTAAGAAGTAACCCTAAAACCGAGCAGCTGCCCGTGATTATGCTGACTGCCAAAAGCACGGAATATGATAAAGTATTGGGATTTGATTCCGGTGCCGACGATTACCTTGCCAAACCGTTCGGCATGATGGAATTGGTCGCACGTATCAAACGCCTTCTCAAACGAAATTCTCCGATTAAGAACAGTGAAGCCTATCAATACGGCGGTATTGTCATGAATTTACCGCAGCATCATGTGGAAGTAAATGGAAAAGAAATCAATTTGACGTTAAAAGAATTTGAACTGCTTGCCTATCTTTTTAAAAATCAAGGAATTGCTCTGACGAGAGATCAAATCTTATCGGCTGTTTGGGGTTATGAATTTAACGGAGAAACCAGAACCGTTGACGTGCATATCCGCAGCTTGCGCGGCAAACTTTTAGAAGCAGCAGAACTGATTGAAACTGTAAGAGGTGTTGGTTATCGTATCGGGGGCAATTCATGAAGAAAAAAATCTTTTTTTCCAACCTCATCTCAACCGCCTGTTCCATCCTTTTGGTTTCGCTTCTAACTGCTGCCTTTATAAATTATCATAACAGCATTGAACTCAAAAAATCTCTTTCTTCTGAGGCATCTCATTTAAAAGCTGGATTTGAAACGGTTGGAGATTCTTATCTGGATAAAGTTACCTTGCGCAGTGGCCACCGCATTACCGTAATTTCAGAAAATGGAAATGTCTTATATGACAGTGAGGTAATTTCTTCTTTACAGCCCAGCCATGCCGACCGGCAGGAAGTAAAAGAGGCCACAGATGAAGGTATTGGAGAAGAACTGCGTTTCTCTGAAACGACAGACCGTAAAACATTTTATTATGCCGTTCGTTTAGCCAATAACAATATCATTCGTATTTCTGCCAACGCACCTTCTTTTTGGCGTTCTTTTGTTTCTCTATGGTGGATTATGTTAATTGCTTTTGTGCTGATGTCCATTCCCTGTTGGATGCGTGCCCGTTCTCTTACGCAATCCATCACTAAACCATTAAATAACTTGAAGTTGGAAAACGTAAGCTCTACTCCACTATTTGAAGAGTTATCGCCTTTAGCAGTCAATTTAGAAAAAGAAAACCGAAATTTCCAGCAAACAATAAAGCGGCTCAAGCATCGTCAAGTGGAGTTTGCGGCTATTACGGAATATATGCGAGAAGGCTTCTTGGTGTTGGATAAACAAGCAAACATCTTATCTCATAACAAGAGTGCTTTGATTCTATTTAATTCCGATTTTCCCGATGCGATTAACCGCAGCATTCTTGAAATCAACCGCAGTAAACCTTTAACACAGGCTGTACAAGATGCTTTAAGCGGAAAACCGCAGGAATTTATCCTGCAAATCGGTGAAAGACATTGTCAGATTTTCGCAAATCCTGTGTGGTATAAAAACCGTTCGCAAGGCGCAGTGATTGTTATCTTGGACGTCACGGAAAAGCAAGAACGTGATCGCTTTCGCCGAGAATTTACCGCCAATGTTTCGCATGAACTGCGAACTCCCCTAACCTCTATTTCCGGTTATGCGGAGATTATTGCCAACGGTGTTGCCAAGCCTGAGGACGCCCCCAAATTTGCAGGCAGTATCTATAAAGAGGCACAGCGTATGATTGCTTTAATTGGAGATATTCTTCTTCTCTCAAAACTGGACGAAAATCATACCTCTATGGCCAAAGAGAAAATTAATTTACACTCTTTATGCAAAGAGGTAATCAGCCGACTGAAAAGTAAAGCAGAAAGCAAAAATGTGAAGATTACTTTTATCGGTGAACCTGTCGATTTTATGGGAATTCCTGCTGTTGCGGATGAAATTGTCTTTAACATTATCGATAATGCTGTTAAGTACAATCGTGAAAATGGAATAATTGATGTTCATTTGAAAAAGCAAAAGAATGAAATTGTTCTTTCCGTCCAAGACAGTGGGGTCGGCATTCCTCTCAGTGAGCAGGACCGTGTGTTTGAGCGTTTTTACCGTGTTGATAAAAGCCGTAAAAATTCTGCGCAAAGCACAGGCTTGGGACTGTCCATTGTCAAGCATGGTGTTGCCCTGCACAACGGAAAAATCGACTTAAAAAGTGACGGAAAAACAGGTACCACGATTACCGTTACACTGCCTGCTATTTCATCTGATTCATTATAAACAATATATAATATTCCGCAAAAAATCCCTCTGGTTTGCTAAGCCTTTGCCTGCAAACCAGAGGGATTTCTATTTACTGTACTCTTTCAGTGGATTTCTTGTTCATCACAAAAGAAACGTTTAGGATTTTTCTGTCACCTTAAATTGATTTTCTTCAAAGTCAATCATATATTGTTTATTGGCAGATACCGTGCGGTCCAAAATGCCTTCTGATAAGAGGTCTTCTATCTCATTTTGAATCACTCTTCTCAGCGGTCTAGCACCATAGACGGGGTCATAGCCTTTATCGCACAGGGCGTCAATTGCCTTTTCTGTAAAGGTAACAGACATTTCCAAACCCTCCATTTTCTTTTGGAGCGTTTCAAGCATTTTTTCAGCAATTTGACGGGTGCCCTCCTTCGTTAATTTGTGGAACATGATAATGTCGTCAACACGGTTCAAGAATTCGGGCTTAAAAAGATTTTTGAGTTCTTTCATCACCATTTCTTTAACCTTTTCGTAATCTTTATTTGCCTGTTCTTCAGCGATTGTAAAGCCCAACGTTTTTTGTTTTTCGGTAATCAATCTTGCTCCCACGTTTGACGTTAAAATAATTACAGTATTTCTAAAGTCAACGGTTTTGCCTTGTGAATCCGTCACTCTGCCGTCGTCTAAAATTTGGAGAAGAATATTAAAGATATCGGGATGAGCTTTTTCAATCTCGTCAAATAAAACCACTGAATAAGGATGCCTGCGAACCGCTTCAGTCAATTGACCGCCTTCATCATAACCGACGTAGCCGGGCGGTGAACCCACCAAACGAGAAACGGTGTGTTTCTCCATATATTCTGACATATCAAAACGCACAATTGCTTTCTCATCACCAAACATAGCCTCTGCTAAAGCTTTGGAAAGCTCTGTCTTACCGACACCGGTCGGTCCCAGGAAGATAAAGGAACCAATCGGTCTGTTTTTATCTTTCAGTCCCACGCGTCCGCGCCGTATCGCTTTGGAAATAGCAACAACGGCCTCATCTTGACCAATGACACGTTTATGCAAGATTTCCTCTAATTTCAGCAAGCGGTCGCTTTCTTCTTCTGTCAGCCTTGCCACCGGAACACCTGTCCACATGGATACGATATCGGCTATATCCTCACCTGTAACGACACTGTCACTTTTTTCGTTTTTGGCCGCCCATTGGTCTTTAACCTTTTCCATTTCAGCTTGTGCTTCTTTTTGTTTATCTCTCAATTTAGCCGCACTTTCAAAATCCTGGCTGTTGATAGCCTCTGCTTTTTGTGCCTCTAATTCTTTGATTTTCTTTTCCAATTCCAACAAATCTTTCGGGGCCGTATGCGCTCTCAAGCGCACTCTGGATGCTGCCTCATCAATTAAGTCAATGGCCTTATCCGGCAGAAAACGGTCTGTAATATAGCGGGCTGACAGGGTTACGGCTGCCTCAACAGCTTCCTGTGTGATTTCAACCTTATGATGATTCTCATAGCGGTCTTTCAAGCCTTGCAGAATTTCAATCGATTCTTCTTCACTGGGTTCTCCCACCATAACAGGCTGAAAACGTCTTTCCAACGCCGCATCTTTTTCGATATATTTGCGATATTCATTAATGGTGGTCGCACCAATAACTTGAAATTCACCTCTTGCCAAGGAGGGTTTCAAAATATTCGCAGCATCGGTTGAACCCTCTGATGAACCTGCCCCGATAATGGTATGCAGTTCGTCAATGAACAGAATAATTTTCCCATTCTTCTTAACTTCCTCAATCGCATTCTTGATTCTTTCTTCAAAATCACCTCTGTATTTGGTGCCTGCAATCATCCCTGTTAAATCCAGAGAAACCACTCTTTTATCTTTCAAAATTTCAGGAACCTCTCCGGATTGAATTTTAAGAGCTAATCCTTCTGCTACGGCTGTTTTACCAACCCCCGGGTCACCAATCAAAACCGGATTATTTTTGGTTCGGCGGGAGAGAATCTGGATAATACGTTCAATTTCACTTTCCCGGCCAATAACAGGGTCAATCTTTCCTTCTGCCGCCATTGCCGTCAAATCACGGCCAAATTGCTCCAAGGCTTTCCCCATTTTAGGCTGCGACTGCATATCTCCTGCGGCAGACTGTCCATTCATTCCCCCTGCACGGAGTACCCCTGACATCTCTGACACAATACGCTGTGGGTCTGCTCCCATCATTTGCAAGAATCTGGCTGCGTAGCTTTGACCGTCTTCAATAATGGCAATCAACAAATGTTCTGTTCCCACCAAAGAAGAAGCACTTAAACGGGCAGCCGCCACTTCGGCAATCTGCATTATTCTCCTTGACCTCGGGGTAAAATGGTCGGGTGTTAACTTGGTCTGCAAGCCCTTTCCTATTTTTTCTTCAATTAATTGGCTGATTTTTTCATCTGAAACACCCAATTTATTGAGTATGGTATAAGCAACGCCTGAGCCTTCCCGCAGCAAACCAACCAAAATGTGTTCGCTGCCAATATAATCATGTCCAAACTCCTGGGCGGCTTCAATTGATTTATTTAAAGCATCATTTGCTTTTTCCGTAAAACCATTAAATTGATACATTCTTCCTCACTCCTTCAAATTTTCACATATACTACGTACAATTTTTGCTCTGCGGGCATCCCTCTGCTGCGGAGAAAGCTCTTGTTTGGCATCCGCAATCAGCGTAGCCGGCTGCACCTCCACCCAAAGTCGATTAATATCACTGAGTGTAATTCCTTTTAGAATACCGGCTGCAACCCCCATTCTCACATAGGACAGACAATTTAAGCATTCTTGGTGATTGATCAGCTTTGCATTCTTTAAAATACCCGCTGAACGGCTGATTTTATCCTGCATAACAATATTCTCAAGTATGGTGTTTCTTAGTTTTCGTTCTTCTTCTATAATTTGATGTGCAATTGACTGTAAATTTTCAATTGCTTCTATTTCATTTAGGCCAAGTGTAATACGATTTGAGAGCTGATACATATTTCCGCTGACTTGTGTTCCCTCTCCATAGGAGCCTCGAATGGTCAACCCCAATTTGGAAAGATTGCCTGCCAGCCTTTGCATGGATTTGTATTCAGTCAATGCCGGCAGATGAAGCATCAAAGAAGCCCGCATGCCCGTTCCTAAATTGGTAGGACAGTGCGTCAGATAACCCAGTTGCTCATCAAAAGCGAAGTTTAATCTTTCAGAAAGCAGACTGTCAATGCGGTCTGCAGTTTCAAAAGCTTCTTTTAAAGCCAAACCTTCCCGAATCACTTGGATTCTCACATGGTCTTCTTCATTGACCATAATAGAAATGCTCTCGTCTTGGGAAAGTATAATTTCCCTGCCCTCAATATCAGAAATAAATTCAGGACTGACTACATGGCGCTCTACCAAGGCGACTAAATCTTCTTGTTTCATGCTTTCGAGAGGAATCACTCGGAAGGTGTTCTTCATCAAGCTGCTGCCTGATAAAACCGCCTCTTTGACCTTTTCGGCAATCTGCCGCTTTTGTGCCGCCGTATTCTTAGCCGGAAACGGATAATCGGTTAAATTTCGAGCCAATCGAATTCTTGTGCTGCAAACCACATCGCCTTCGGTTCCGGATTTTTTATACCATTCGACTTGATGTTCCATTTTATCCATTCTGCTCCAGCTCCTTTATCTCATCTCGCAAAACAGCGGCTTCTTCAAAGTTCTGGCTTTCAATTGCTTGCTTTAATTTTAATTTTTTTGCCTCAATTTCACTGGTTTTCGCTACCATAATTTGCTGATTCGGGTCCGAAATCCGAAGTGCTGAACCACCGGGGCGTTTTCCCTTGTGGCTTGCCTCTCCATGAATTCTCTGAATCATCGGGATAAGCTGTGCACGAAATTTTTGATAACAATGAGCACAGCCGATTTTTCCGTTTGCTGTGATATCAGCAAAACTTGAGCCGCAATGCTCACAACGCTCTATCTGATTTTCTGTCGCTAAGCCTCCTAAAAATCCACCTAAAAAGCTCCCAAAATTGTCGTCGAAATTAAAAAAAACATTTCCGTAACCCTTGCTCTTTGCACAATCACTGCACAAATAGAGCTCTGAAAGTTGACCGTTTATAATTGTTTTGATA
>URPG01000015.1 GCA_900549675.1 uncultured Oscillospiraceae bacterium
TCAATGACAGAATCCATTAATTCTAACTCATTACTTTTTAAGCAGACTCCTTCTCCTCCGTAACGTGAAATCTGTATGGTTTGTCCAAATTTTTTTTCTTCGGCGAAGACAGCCAAAGCAGTATCCGCATGATAGACAAAGGTGTGCATTTTCCCAAAGCATTCAAAGCGAACACGCAGTCCGTCAAGCTGTTCAGGCAGGCATGGGTGCACCAAAAGGCAATCTTTCTTTACAGACAGACCTAAAATATTTGTAATCAACTGGTTTAAATAAATGCCGGGACCACTTGAGTAAAGCCGCCAGCCACCTTTTACGTCAATGTCTCCTTTTAGCAGCTTGTCAAAGTTTTCACTGAAGTCATAGCGGTCAGCGTAAGCTCCTTCCGAACTACTAAAATATAAATTGCTCTGACGTCTGTCCGCGTTTACAACTCGATTTTGTATTAAAATCGGGTTAATTGTAAAAAGTTGTTTCCACGCATTTTTATTGTCCTGCATTTTTGTCAAGGATTCAATATACCGAATATGAGCATGACTGTACATCAGCCCTACCTCACGCCCCACATAAGCGGCCTGCTCTGCTCTGACAAACAGTTCGCTCACACCTCCGTGATAACGCGGCGGATTATCCATAAGCCTTGCTCCGTCCGGACACAACAGCTTTTCCCGTATAATTTGCTGATTTTGTTCCGCCTGTTTTTTGTCTACCATTTCAGCTATAATACTTCTCGTCATCGGAAGCAGACGATAACCGATTCCTGTTTTTGTATCCAATGGGTGGAGCATAGGAGAAAAAATTTTATCTCCACTACGATAGACAAAACCTGAAACGACACCGTCAATCACCAATAATTCATTAAAATCTTTTTTTATCTTTTGAGCCATATCTAACAGGCAGTCTGCAAACTTCTCTTCTTCCGTTTTGAGGCTTTCTCCCAATTCAAAAAGAGATTGATAAGCCAACGCCTGTGTCCAAGAGCTGACCAACTTTTGCCGCAGCTCCTCTTTTGCCGGCTGAAGCGTATCGTCCCAGTCGCCTCCTGCATACGAAATTAAATGTGTAGTGCCTACGAAACATCTTTCAATAGCTTCTACGGCTTTTTGCAAATGCTGCAAAAGCGTATTCCCTTTTACCTTAACTCCGTTTTCATCACAATAAGCAATTTCCTCTTGTAAACACGTATAATCACCGCTGTGTGCCAAGTATTCAGCTGTTATCTTGAGGGGCCAAAACACCACGTCTCCATGACATTCTCCGGCATTCGCCGCATAGCGGTCAAACATAAACCACTGTGGCCACTCCCCTGTTTTTTCCTTTTGGTGAGAGAAAATTTCCAGCAGTACCGCTCTAGCCAAATCAAAATGATGCGTTGCCAGGAAATATTCCATCGGACCCTGACAGATGTCCCTTGTTCCCCATGCCGCACCGCCCGGCTGTTCCAAACCATGCGGCACCGCATAATGTATCATAGCATTATGACTGTACCACCATACCGTTTCATTCAGGATTTCCACTTCCTGCCTTTGCGGTGACTCCTTGTCGATGGTTAGTTCCAAACCTCTTGTAAGAGCCGCAAAACTTTTTTGTGATTTCTGCCGTTCCTGTTCAAAATCATAGAGAGGTAAAATTGTGGAATCTGCTTTTTCAAGATGCCCGCTGATAATCATCTGAACCTTTTTGTCTGAAATGCGCCATGTTAAAAGGCCTTCCTGGTGCGGCTGATTATCCGTAAAAAAGATTCTGTCATCTCCCGCCTCGAATTCTTCCTGCGGTAGCTGAATATCATAGCTTATATCGGGGTATTCCGGCGGCCACTGTGACGAATTCGGCAGAATACGCAGAATTTTTCCGCCGTTTCTTTCCTCTGTGCAGAAAGACTGCGCAAATTCATGCTCGCCCATAACAATCTGAATCGTCACTATAAAATCATATAAAATTCCTTTTTCACTTCGTACATCAAGCACGATATCGGTCTTGTCCGCCACAGAAAATGACGTAACGACCAGCACATCCTCTCCGATGGTGTAATACCACCGAGAATAATTCATCCCCATTTCATACACAGCAGGCAGTGTCAACAGGCGATATTGTCCCCCTATTCTAACATAAAGCCGCTGTCCCGCATATTTGACGTTATTCAAATTACCTCTTGCCGTTGAAATCAGCTTATGCCGGTTTACATTGCCCACTGTAGTCTGGGCATTGAATATACCATACATATAATGCGTAGAAGACATTAAATTAGGGTTTACTTTCTCCATATCCATAAAAGTGGAAACAATCATACCATGCGGACGCTCTGTCAAAAGTTCCTTTTGTTGTGTTACAACATGAGTATGCTCAGCGGTAAAAAAAGAAAGCAAGGTGTTTCCGTCCGTTTCAACCAACCGGCGTTCCGGAAAACGCTCTTGCAATTCCTGCATATTCCAACTAGGAGAAGCATACGGTTGACCGAACTCCGCACGCACTGTCGTATGTGGGAAATTCACAAGGTTCTTTGGGGGTTTTATACTCTGATAAACTTCTTGAATTTTTGCAAGCGGGGTCATATTTTTTATAGCATGAGGGCAGTTTGCCTCAACGCGTCCGTAAAACACAATTTCCTGTGGAGAATTCAACTGTAACCGCTCAGTTTGCAACGCCGTATAGGCAAACTCCTTCTGCCAAATTTTATTAGGAAGCGAACGCGAAAAAGCTTCGGGCACCTGCGTTTTCTTATAGGATAGGCCAAAAAACTGAAAGCCGTCTGTTGAAAAGCCAACGCTCTTCCCTTTTAATAAGCCCTGCTGCAAGGTAGGTTTTTTTCCCTCTTGGTCCATATTCTGTCGTGAACAAAGATGATAGCCTGTTTCATTTTCAAACACTGTATGCCCTAGATACTGCGCCACATACAGCTCATTTGTCATCACGGCTGCCGGCTGTGCCATTCCTAAATCCTGCCCATAAAGTAAGTCTACTATTTCGCCCTTGCCATTAAGACTAACCTGCCAGAACCAATGCCCTGCCTGTGCCAGAATGAAAGCCACCTGATAACTTACCCCACCGGCTATTCCACTGAAAACAATACGGTCTGCACCATAAACAATTTGGCTTGTACTATCACTTCCCGTCAAAGGATATACCTCAATGTCCTTTTCCCGATAAAGACGCAGCCAGATACCCCCCGCTGGATTCTCTCTTTCAGTTCCCCGAAAAAGATTGACCATTATACCTGAGGATATCAGTTCAAAAAGATTACCCGATAAACTAAAAGCCGCACTGCTTTCTTCCATTTGGATCATTTTATATTTTTGGACTCTACTATTCATATGCTGTTTTCCTTTCTTCGCTTTGGAAACGTTTTCATATAATTTAATTCATTTTATGTAATTTTTATTAGTATACAGAATTTTAACAACATTGTCAATTCTCTTTCTCTTAACAAAACTAAGTTATTTTATAAAATTTATCAATAAATCATTGACAATATTTATTTTTAAGGTTATAATCCACAATATAAAGGGTGTCATATTTAAGAAAACGTTTCCAATATATCTTAATACAATTGATTTCTTTATTTTAATTATGCTTTTTTCTGAAGGGGGTTATCTATGTGAACATAGCAAAAAAGAAGAATCCTATTGCTTGTTTCGGACAGGATTTATGGAAAAACAAAGTTTTGTGGCTGATGATTTTACCTACGTTGCTCTATTTTATCATCTTCCACTATCTATCCATGCCGGGCAGTTATATTGCCTTTACGCAGTTTAATCAATCAAAAGGTATTTTCGGCAGTGATTTTGTCGGCTTTAAAAATTTTGAATTTTTGATTCGCAGCGGTGACTTATGGAGAATTACGCGAAACACTCTACTTTACAATATTGTTTTTATTGTTTTGGGTAATATCATTCAGCTTATCTTTGCCATTATGCTTTCGGAAATTCAAAAAAAATGGTTTAAAAAGGTTTCACAATCCATTATTCTTCTTCCTTATTTTATCTCAATGGTTATTGTGGGTGCCTTTGCCTATAATTTTTTCAATTATGATTCCGGCTTTTTCAATACCCTTTTTGTGAATATGGGGCTGGAAAAATTTGATTTCTATAGCTCACCCGGTGTTTGGAAATATATTGTTGTATTCTTCCGCATTTGGTCAGGCACCGGCTACGGTATGATTGTTTATCTTTCTGCGATTACGGGTATTGACAGCACGGTCTACGAAGCCGCCTATATTGACGGTGCCACCGTCTGGCAGAGAATCCGCTTTGTGACGCTGCCCTTACTCAAACACACCTTTGTGCTTTTACTGCTGTTCAGCCTGGGCGGTATCCTTAAAGGATCTATGGATTTGTTTTATAACATTATCGGCGATAACTCCCTGCTTTTTGCACAGACTGACATCATTGACACCTACGTTTACCGTAGTCTGAGGGGTACTTTTAACTTTACCCAGAGTGCGGCCGCGGGTCTTTATCAATCGGTTTTCGGGTTTATTTTGGTTATGATTGTCAACACCATTGTAAAGAGATTAAGCTCCGAAGATGCCTTATTCTAAGAAGGAGGGAATTGTAATGAATCATGTGCATAATCAGGACCGCTCTGCCAAAATTATAAAGTTCCTGTCCTATATTTGTATCACCCTTTTCGCCCTAATCTGCCTTTTCCCTTTCCTGCTGATGATTTCCTCTTCTTTGATGAAGGAATCTGAAATTGTGCGTGAAGGCTTTAAACTGATTCCTAACGAGCTTACCTTAAACTCCTACCGTTTTTTGCTAGATAATCCACGGAAAATGCTAAATGCCTATCAGGTAACCATCTTTATCACTGTTGTTGGCACGCTTATCGGTCTTTTCTGTATGTCTATGGCCGGTTATGTGCTGAACCGAAAAAGCTTTACATACCGCAGCGGAGTTTCTTTCTTTATTTATTTTACGACGCTGTTTTCCGGCGGACTTGTTCCTACCTATCTTATTATGGTACGCACCCTTCACCTTAAAAACAGCATTTGGGCTATGATTCTACCCAGCGTTATCAGCGCATGGTCCATTTTCCTCATGCGCAATTTCATGAAAAGCATTCCAGATTCTCTCTATGAAGTCGCTACAATCGACGGCGCTGGAGATTTTCGCATTTACTGGCAAATCTGCCTGCCTCTTTCGGTTCCGGCATTAGCCACTATCGGTCTTTTCTCCGCCTTAGGCTTTTGGAATGAATGGTACAATGCCAGCCTTTATATTGACTCTGTCGATAAATATCCTCTGCAATATTATTTGCAAAAAATGATTAACAGTACAAATGTTTCCGCTCTTATCGCACAAGGCGCCACTATCGAGGCAAAAGATTTACCTACACAATCTGTTAAAATGTCAACGGCTGTTATGGCCACTGGTCCTATTATTTTGCTTTACCCCTTTGTACAGCGCTATTTTGTTTCCGGTCTGACGGTTGGTTCTGTCAAAGGATAAATAAAACATAAAGGAGATTTTTTCATGAAAAAGACAAAAAAAACGCTCGCCCTGCTGCTGTCTGTCATGATGACCATGACAGTTCTGGTTTCCTGCGCCGACAACAAAAACAGTTCTGCTCATTCAGTCGGCGGTTCGGCTTCTGCAGACAAAAGCACTGCCTCTGCTAGTCAGACAGGTACCCCTGATACTTCTAAAGAGGTGGCTCTCTCTATGTATCTGTTTGGCCCAAACGACGGTGTTTCTATTCCGGATATTATGACTGAAATCAACGGAAAACTAAAAAAGGACATTAATGCCACTATTGAATTCAAAGGTATTGAATGGTCCGAGGTAGGCACAAAATATCCGTTGTTATTTATGTCCGGTGAAAAATTCGATATGGCTTTCGGCGGTCCGAACACTGCGGCTCCCTATTCTACACTAGTCGCACAAGGTTCTCTAATGGATATTTCCGGAATGTTAGACACATCCGCCCCGAAACTCAAGAAACTTATCGCTCCCGAAACCTGGGATAGTGCCAAGATTGACGGCAAGCTCTATGCTGTTCCCTGTAACTACACAGAAATGATTCCGGTTGGTTTTGTTTTCCGCACCGATTTAATGGAGAAGTATGGAATAGAGGAAATTAACAGTTTGGAACAAACCGAGAAATACATGCAGAAAGTCAAGGAAAACGAAACTTTTGTCGCTATTAACGGTAACAGCGACACAGCTTGGAGCCTCATGGATATTTTCATTGCTAATACAGGTAAATGGATTGAAGCACCTGGTATGCCCGACAAACAGCTTCCTCTGGTCGCAAAAGATTACGAAAAGCCTACTGAAATTTCACACCCCGCCTTTACACAAGAATTTGAAGATTGGGTCGTTAAGATGAGAGATTGGAACGACAAAGGCTATTTTGCCACAGATATTCTTTCTTCTCAAACTGGAATTAAAGATAATTTCAATAACGGTATCAGCGGCTTGTACATCTCCCATATGATGGACTGGAGTGGTAACGCTGAAGCTATGGCTAAGGTTTTACCGGATACTTCCTCCGAGTTCTGGTCACCGGATAAGTCAAACGACAAAGTAATGATTCAGCCCTATGTCAACAACATGACATTGATTTCAGCCTCCTGCGAAAATCCAGAACGTTCATTGATGGCTATTGAAAAATTTATGACAGACAAATCCTACTATCGTTTAATTCAAAACGGCATTGAAGGCAGACACTACGAAATCGTAGACGGTATTATTCAAAAACCAGCTTCCTTTGATGATAAAAAAGACGCCTTTGGATTTGCCGCATGGGCTTTGCGTAATGATGAATTCAACCTGCCGCTTAGCTCTGAAGATCCAAGAAGATATACCCTTATTGAAGAGTGGAAGCCCGATGTAATCGACAATCCCTACCTTGGCGTTTATATTGATGATACTGAAATTAAAACCGAACTCAGCACCATTGCCACGATTGATTCTCAGCTGGGTATGCAGCTCCTTTTCGGTAAAACGGCCAGTGATCCGAAAGAAGCTGTTGTCGAATACAGAAATCAATTGGAGGCTGCGGGTGTTCAAAATGTTATCGACAACGTAAAGGCTCAGATTTCTGAACAAATCGGATAAATTCCATATTTATTCTAGCTTTTAGACCGCAGATAAGGTATATTAGTATATAACCTTATCTGCGGATTTATTATACCACTATATCGCATGACTTTATTACCAAAGGGGGAAGCTTTTTATGATAACGATTAAAGATATTGCAAGACTTTCGGGCGTAGGAATCGCCACTGTTTCAAGAGTGCTCAACAACACAGGCTCTGTCAGCCCTGAAACATACCGAAAAGTCATGAAAGTCATCTCTGAATATAATTATATACCGAACAGCAGCGCTCGGAATTTGAAAACCACCTCATCCAATCAAATCGCTCTGCTTGTTAAAGGCTTTTCTAACCCCTTTTTTCAGGAAATGATTGCTTATATCAAACATGATATCAGTCTGCGCGGTTATACCATGATGTTACATGACCTGCAAAATGTGCAAAACGAGCTGGATTTTGCTATTCAAGAGCGCCGCAACAACAACACCATGGCTGTCATTTTGCTAGGTGGCAACTTTAATTATACACAAAAGCAATTTGAAGATTTACAGATTCCGTGTGTACTTCTCACCATTTCTTCTAAATGCGAAAAGGAGCGTCAGTATTTTTCAAGCGTCATCGTCGATGACGAGCTGGAAGGCTTTAAAGCCACCGAGTATTTAATCTCTCTGGGACACCGCCGTATCGGATTTGTTTATTATAATGAAGGCGATAAGGACACTCCGAACGAGCTGCGTTATCAGGGTTACCTGCGCGCACTAAAAGAGCATGACATTCCCTTTGACCCCAACCTCATCGCCCAAAAAATCCCCAGCTCATTGTTGGGTTATAACGGATATCGTATGGGTTTTGATGCCTTCAACCAAATTTACTCTGCTAACCGAGATATTACCGCATTATTCTGTTTTTCGGATATTCTGGCTATCGGTGCGGCCAAAGCGGCATTAGCCGCAGGTCTTAAAATTCCAGATGACCTCTCCGTTCTCGGCTTTGACGGTATCTCGGCCGCTGAATATTTTCACCCTTCTTTGGATACGATTCGCCAACCAGCCAAAGAAATGGCCAATGCGTCGGTTTCTCTGCTTTTTGATATGATTAACCAAAATCCCTGCCGCCATTTGGTTTATGATTGTTTCCTGTTGAACAGAGGCTCTACTAAAAAAACACAATAACATTACAACAGCCGTATAAGTTTGGATAAAATCAAACTTTATGCGGTATTTTTTATGTTGCCTATATTAAAACAGATTCATAAATTAAAGAGAAAAATAATAGATAGTTAATAAAAGAAAATGGATTGTGGCATGAATCTTGGTTCAATTCATTTTCTCTATTAACCGATTTTTTTACCGCCCTCTAAATTCTACAGGTATCGTTCGAGGGCGGGTACGTCCGCAGAATTATAAACCTCAAGTGCTACGCCGTTACTGTATTCATAACAGCTCTAGAAAAAAAGCTCGGTGACAACCATAAAACGCTAAACAACAAAATAAACAGATTACTGCCTTTTGCCCTGAATTCACTTTAAATTCATATTCTTTGCATATGGTGTTGTAGTATCATAGCACTAAAACAAAAAAGTATTGCATAAGCAATGCCCTTTTCTGTTGAAAACTTTATTTTCGTGAATCACTTGAGCCATTTTCATAGAAATGTTAAAATAGCTTTAATAACCTTTAACGACTTTATTTCAACAATTTTATTCAGATATTTTTATGAAGTTCCCTTAGCCTATCGCTAAAGTATTAATACAATAAAGGAGGCCGTTTTTTGTTACAGTTTGTAGTTGGCCGGTCCGGCAGCGGGAAAACCGAGTTTTTACGACGAACACTCGTAGATTTAAGTGCAGACAGCACTCGAAAATTGATGATCATTGTTCCAGAGCAATATTCTTTCGAAACCGAAAAAGCTATTTTACGTTTGGCAGGTCCAAAGCGAGCCAACCAAATTGATGTACTGAGTTTTACCCGACTGGCTGATTTATTCTTTCGCACAGAAGGCGGCGTGGCCGGTCAGCGTTTGAGTGAGGGCGGACGCCGCATGATTATGACGCTGGCGTTGCAGGCCTGCGTGGACGAGCTTACCGTCTACCAAACAGCGGTAAAAGACGACCGTATCACTGACCTGATGCTGACAGCGGTCAACGAAATGAAATTGTGCGGGATTTCGGGCGATAGACTCCGTGAAACCGCCTCACAGCTTGAAGATTCAGGTTTACAGGACAAACTTAGAGAGATTTCTCTTTTATACGATACCTATAACGCTATGGTTTCTGCCTCTTATTTGGACAGCAGAGATGATCTAACCAGATTGGCAGAGGCCCTGCCAAACAGTGATTTTTTTGTCGGAAGAACGGTTGCCATTGATTCTTTTGAAGGCTTCACCATGCAGGAAATGCAAATTCTTTTACCGATTATGCAAAAGGCAGAAAATGTGATTGTTTCTCTCTGCATGGATTCCTATGCGGTGCATAACCATGGACTTTTCTCTTTGGTACACCGCACCAAGCAAAATTTAATTCGTTTGGCCAAAGAAAATAACATAAAAGTGGCACCCAATATTCCTCTGCTTTCTTCCCCTCGTTTTCAAAATCCATACTTACAAATTGCAGAGCAAAACATCTTTTCCGATGATGAAATAAAAACCTCTCCTGTTCACGACGGTATTCATCTTTTTGCCGCTAAAGATATTTTTGAAGAAACCGATTTTGTATCTGCCACAATTCGCAATCTTGTCATGCAAAAAGACCTGCATTACAGCGATTTTTCGGTGGTTTGCCGTATGCCGGAAAAATACGCCGCTATCTTAGAAACCGCTTTTCAAAAAAGAAATATCCCCTGCTTTATCTCTCATCCCGCCCGTGTTGACGCCGAACCCGTTATGCGGTTTATTCTGTGTGCTTTGGAGGCGATTCTCCATGGCATGAACACCGAGGATATTTTTGATATGCTGAAAACCGGTGTTTCCGGTATATCTGCCGAAGACATTTCTGACATCGAAAACTACAGCTTTTTATGGCAGTTAAAAGGCCGTGATTGGAAAGCACCCTTTACCCGCAGCCCACAGGGATTCGGCAAAAAAAAGGAAGAGCAGGACGAACAAGCGTTGGCTCACCTCAACCAAATCCGAGAGAAAATTATGTCCCCGTTAACCAAACTGGCGGAGAGAACAAAAAAAGCCAACGGTAAAGAAATTTCTCACGCCATTTACGATTTCTTGACAGCCTTTCAAATGGAACAAAATCTACTTTCCTATTGCCAAACATTAGAAAATGTCAATCAACAATTGTTATCGGAAAAGCAGATTCGTATTTGGAATTTGCTGATGGAAATTCTCGAGCAAATGGCAGCCGTTTTGGGTGATAAGCCCATTACCAGAGAGAACTATTATCATCTGCTGAAAGAAATTATCCGCAACGAAGATGTGTCTGATATCCCACAGGTTTTGGATTCCGTTATGTTTGGTATGCCGGAGCAAATTCGCCAGACCAACCCTAAGGTTGTCTTTATTTTAGGGGCAGTACAGGGTGAATTCCCCATGATTCCCAAAAATGCAGGCGTTTTTTCTGACCAGGAACGGCAACAGTTGATTGCGCTTGACCTGCCGCTCAGTGACCCTTTACCCCAAAAAATGATACAAGAACGTTATTTAGCGTATTCCATTGTCAGCCTTGCCTCGGATGAGCTCTATGTATGTTATCCAAAAAATGGTGAAGGGGAAGAATACCAGCCCAGTGAAATTGTCACTGAACTCTGTCAAATCTTCCCGAATCTCACACAGGAAAATATCGATTCCATTCCCTATTTTGCCAATACTTATGAATCCGCTTTCTCCATGATGGCACAACATTTTTCACACTGTACCCCTGATTCTGCTGCCCTATATGAGCTTTTTGCGGAAGACAGCCGCTATCAAGGACGTTTATCTGCCTTAGAACGTGCGGTGGATACCAAACCTGAAAAAATCGAAAACACCGAACTTGCCAAACGGGTCTTTGGAGAAATCTCTTATCTTTCCCCTACCCAAATTGAAACCTTTTATAAATGCCGATTCCGTTATTTCTGTCAGTACGGTGTATCCGCCAAAGAGAGAAGAACAGCCGAAATTGACGCTATGCAGTACGGAAACATCATGCATTTTATCTTTGAAAAGATATTCTCCCAAAAACAGCTTGACCCTTTACTGGTTTCAGAAGAAGCCTTGCTTGCCTATATCCGCATTTTACTGGAAGAGTATGTATCCATTCATATGGATGGCTGGGAGAATCTCTCGTCACGGGAAAAATACCGTTTAAACCGTATGAATCAAGCTGCCGCAGTATTGGTTCGCCACGTGGCAGAAGAACTTTCGCAAAGCCGCTTTCAGCCTGAGGGATTTGAAGTCAAGCTTGGTGATGAAAGTTATCCTCCGCTCAAAATTCAGACACCGGAGGGAAATACCGTTACCATTCGCGGCACCATTGACCGCATGGATATTTATGAAAATGAACGGGGGCGCTATGTCCGCATTATCGACTACAAGACCGGAGTCAAAAAATTCAATTTGACAGATGTCTTGTACGGTATGAACATTCAAATGCTGGTGTATTTAGCGGCTCTTATTGAAAACCATGACTTGTTGCCCGCAGGAATTCTCTATACGCCGCTATCCCTGCCCACTGTTTCCGCAGACCACGCTACGCCTACAGAAGTCATTACAACGGAAAAAGAAAAATCATTAAGAATGAATGGCGTCATCTTAAATGATGTGGAAATTTTACACGCTATGGAAGAAAACGTGGCAGGACGATTTATTCCCGCTACCTTACTGAAAAACGGACAACCCTCACGCTTCAGTTCAGTTTTAGAAGAAAATCAACTGCGTACCGTATTAAATTATTCCAAGTCTTTAATTGCTACCATGGCCGATGAACTCTATCGGGGCAGAATTGAGGCAGCACCTATTTTAAAAAATCAGCTTGGCTGTGAATATTGCTCTTATCAAAGTGTTTGCGGCAAGGAATACAGCGATAAAGATATTGAAAAAATGAAGTTCGATAATTCTGAAATTATAGAAAAAATGTCAAAGGGAAAGGAGGAGTTCATACATGGCAAAGATGACAAAAATGACTTGGACGAATGAACAAAGTGATGCTATCGAATCCCAAAACGGAACCATTTTAGTTTCCGCCGCCGCAGGTTCAGGCAAAACAGCAGTTTTGGTTCAGCGTGCCATCAGCCGTCTGACAGAGGGCGATTCTCCCGTACCCGCTGACCGTATGCTGATTGTTACTTTCACCCGTGCCGCCGCCGCCGAAATGCGCGCCCGGTTAGAAAAAAAGCTTTATGAGCTCATGAGAGCCAACCCAAAAAATTCAACGCTGAAAAAACAAAGTATTTTGCTTTCGCAGGCAAAAATCGGTACCATTCACAGCTTTTGTGCCGATATTTTGCGAGAATTCTTTCACTTGCTGGAAATCCCCCAAGATTTTAAGATTATCACTGACAAGCAAGAAGAGGATATGAAAAATGATGTTGCCATCGAAGTGTTAAACCAAGCCTCGGAAGAAGGTTATTATGATATTTTGGCGGATAATTTTACTGGCGAGCGGGAGGACCAAAGCCTTGTCAAGCTTCTAACCCAACTCTATGAACACATGACCTCTTATCCAAACCCGCAAAAATGGCTTGAAGAAAAAATCTCTCTTTATCAGACCGTACAAGACGTTGGCAATAGTCCTTGGGGTGCTATTATCCTCAGCCACACGCAGCAAACTATTCTTTATGCCCAAAATTTACTGCAAAAAGCCTTGCTTATGGTTCAGCAAAGCGGTGATGAAAAATTAGAAAAAGCCTATCTTGAACCTTTCTTAGCCGATTTACATATGCTGAACCGTCTATTGGATACTGCAAAGCAACAGCACTGGGATACCACTCGAGAATTGTTGTTGGCGTTTAAGCTTTCTTCTTGCACTGCACCAAGAGGTTACAAAGACGACTTGCTGACGCAAAAAATTAAAGGACTGCGAGAAGAAACAAAAACAGCAATCGAGGGAATTCAAAAATTATACTCTGCCAGTGAGGCTGAATGTAAAGAGGATTTTCACGTCATAGAAGAAAAGCTATTGGCTCTTTCTTGGTTGATACAAAAATTCACAGCGCTTTATTCCGCTAAAAAGCTAGAAAAAGGATTTTTGGATTATGCTGATTTAGAGCAGTACACCTTGCGTTTACTGCAAGGAGAACAGGGTGAAAAGAGCGAAACCGCCCGGCAAATTTCTGCTCGCTTTGCGGAAATTATGATTGACGAATACCAGGATATGAACGAAGTGCAGGACACCATTTTTTCATTGGTATCCAACAATCGTAACAACCTTTTTATGGTGGGTGACGTCAAGCAGAGTATCTACGGCTTTCGTCGTGCTATGCCTGAAATTTTCATGAGAAGCCGCAACAGCTTTTCTAAATACGACCGAGTAAAAGACGAATATCCGGCTTATATCATTTTGGAGCGCAACTTTCGTTCCCGCTTGAATGTCACAGAAAGTACCAACTTTGTATTCTCACAACTGATGAATGTTGAAACTGCCGGCATGGATTATACAGAAGAAGAGGCTTTGGTTTGCGGAGCTTCCTACCCACCCAAAGAAGGTTGTGAAACCGAGTTGGTTTTGTTGCAGAGAAAAAGTGATCTGCCGGCTGAACAATTAGAGGGATATTACATTGCCAAACGAATTCAAGAAATGATACAAAGCGGCTTTACGGTACAGGAAAACGGACAAGAACGTCCGATTACTTACGGCGATTTCTGTATTCTACTGCGCAGTGCCAACAGCTATTCTTACAGCTATGCTTTGGAACTGCAGCGTATGGGAATCCCTGCTAAGGCAGCCATGACAGGCGGTTTTTTTGAGGCAAAAGAAATCGGCGTTATCCTTGCCTTTTTGCGTGTGATTGACAATCCCAATCAAGATATTCCTTTACTCACAGTTTTAATGAGCCCTATTTACGGTTTTACGCCCGATGACATTCTTGCTTTGCGAGAGCATTATCCCAATCAGCCTTTATATACCGCCCTGCTGCAAATCAGCAAAACGGAGGAACGATACCGGCAAATTCTTTTGGATATCGCTGAATACCGTGCCACCTCCGCTACCATGCCCTCTGATGAATTCATTCAATTTTTATATCTGAAAACAGGGTACGACAACATGGTCTTAGCCATGAGCGACGGCGAAAACCGCCTTGCGAACCTGCGGCTTTTGCAGCGCTATGCCCGTGATTATGAATCTGCCGGCTATAACGGTATCTCAGGATTTATCCGTTTCTTAGATAAACTCAATCGCAACCGCTCCGATATGAAAAGTGCCGAAGTATCGGAATCCTATACGAATACCGTACAAATCATGAGTGTTCATAAGTCAAAAGGATTGGAATTTCCGGTTTGTTTTGTGGCAGGCTGTGCCCGAGAGCGTAATAACCGCCCCGAAAATATTTTATTTCACCAAGATTTAGGCTTGGGAATTTCTCTTACCGACCGTCAGGCGGGTGCAAAATACACCACTATTCCAAGAGAAGCCATTGCACTGGACAATCTGCGAAAAGAATCGGCGGAAGAAATGAGGATTCTATATGTCGCCATGACGAGAGCTAAAGAAAAGCTGATTTTGGTGGGTTCTCCCAAAGACACCAACAAGCTTGTATCAAAATTGGCGGCACAAATCAGTGAGAACGGAATTTCTCCCTACAGTATCGGCACCGCTAAAAGCTTTGCGGAATGGCTAGTCTTATGTGCTCTGCGGCACCCCAACGCCTCTTATTTACGCAGTTTGGCGGAAATCGATGACGACATCATTTGTGACGAATACTACACCCCGTGGGATATTCGATTAATTCCTAATCTGGAATTGGAAGATACTCCGGCTGCCGTAAAAAATGAGTCTGTTTCTCCTAATTTAGCGTTATTAGAAACACTAA
>URPG01000016.1 GCA_900549675.1 uncultured Oscillospiraceae bacterium
GAAGATGAGATTACCTATTTTGTGCCCAAACCTATTTTTTATTCATCTTAAATTATTTTAAAGGAGATTCCTATATGCGTACTTCTGTTATTGGTTACCCACGAGTCGGTTCACTTCGTGAACTAAAATTTGCCACAGAGAAATATTTCAGAAAAGATATTTCCGCCAGTGAACTTCAGGCCGTTGCAAAAGAAATCAGACCCAGCCAGTGGCTGACTCAGAAAAATTCAGGCTTGGATTTTATTCCTTCCAATGATTTTTCATTCTATGATAATATGCTTGACACAGCAGTTTTGTTTAATATTATTCCCAATCGTTATTCGTCTTTAGGGCTTAGTGCCCTTGATACTTATTTTGCCATGGCAAGAGGTTATCAAGGTTCCGTTGGCGACGTAAAAGCACTTGCTATGAAAAAATGGTTCAACACCAATTATCATTATATGGTGCCTGAAGTAGAAGATGATACTGAGATCAAATTAACCGGCACAAAACCTTTTGATGAGTTTAAAGAAGCAAAAACAATTGATATTCAAACCAAACCCGTCATAATTGGTGCATTTACACTGCTCAAAATGATACGATACACAGGTCACAACACAATTGAAAACTATATAAAACCTGCCATTAAAGCCTATTCAGAATTGCTTGTAAAATTCAACGAGCTTGGTGCCGGTTGGGTGCAATTCGATGAGCCCTATTTGGTATATGATTTGACCACGGAAGATATTGCTCTTTTTGAAAAATTGTACAACGGTATTCTTTTCCATAAAAAGACTACAAAAGTTTTACTGCAAACTTATTTCGGCGATGTTCGTGATTGCTACCACAATATTATCAATCTTAATTTTGATGGTATAGGTCTTGATTTCATTGAGGGTAAAAAGAACCGTGAACTTATCAGTGAAAGAGATTTTACAGACCAAAAAGTTTTGTTCGCCGGCGTGGTAAACGGAAAAAACATTTGGAAAAACAATTACAAAAACACGCTTACCGTTCTAAAGGAATTGCATAAAAAAGGAATTGAAACCGTTATCAGTACCTCTTGCTCCTTGCTTCATGTCCCCTATACACTCAAAAATGAAACCAAACTTCCTAAAAAATATACGGAACACTTTGCTTTTGCAGAAGAAAAGCTCATAGAGCTTGCTGATTTAAAAGAATTGTCTGCCAAAGATTACAGCAGTACAAATATCTTTAAAGCAAACGTAAAACTTTTTGAAGGCAGACCGGATTGTAAAAATCCTAATGTTCAAAAAAATGTTGCTGAAATTGTTAATGCTGATTTTATCCGGCTTCCTGAATTTTCCGCAAGAGAATCAATTCAAAAAAAGCAATTTAATTTGCCCCTTTTTCCCACCACAACCATTGGCTCTTTCCCACAGACATCTGATGTCAAAGCCAACCGCACAGCCCTTAAAAAGGGTGACATCTCAGAAGAACAATATATTGCATTCAACCGTAAAAAAATAGCTGAATGTGTGAAACTACAAGAAGAAATCGGATTAGACGTATTGGTTCATGGCGAGTTTGAGCGAAATGACATGGTAGAATATTTTGGCGAACAACTTAATGGCTATTTGTTCACTGAAAAGGCGTGGGTACAGTCTTATGGTACACGCTGTGTTAAGCCTCCGCTGATTTGGGGTGATATTTCACGTAAATCACCGATGACCGTATCCTGGTCTGTCTATGCACAAAGCCTGACAGAAAAACCAATGAAAGGCATGCTGACTGGGCCTGTAACGATTTTGAATTGGTCTTTTCCGCGCGAAGATATATCTCTTAAAGAGAGCGCCTATCAAATTGCACTGGCTATCCGTGAAGAAGTTCTTGATTTAGAAGCAAATAGCATCCGTATTATTCAAGTAGACGAAGCGGCCCTCCGTGAAAAACTCCCTCTAAGAAAAAGCGATTGGTACAGCGAGTATCTGGATTGGGCGATTCCTGCATTTCGTCTTGTACACAGTGGTGTAAAGGCTGAAACTCAAATTCACACCCATATGTGCTACAGTGAATTTACAGATATTATCAAAGCTATTGACAGCATGGATGCCGATGTCATCACATTTGAGGCTTCCCGTTCTGACCTGCTGATACTAGATTCTTTAAAAGATAATCATTTTAAAACCGAGGTAGGCCCCGGCGTCTATGACATACATTCTCCCAGAGTCCCGTCTGTACAGGAAATTCGGTTGGCACTGACTAAAATGCTCCAAAAAATCAAGGCGGAAAAGCTATGGGTAAATCCCGATTGCGGCTTAAAAACAAGAGGAACTGCTGAAACAACAGCAAGCCTTAAAAACCTCGTAGCCGCGGCAAAGGAATTAAGAAATGCAAACCGTTGACCTTTTCAAAAAGAAGAAAGTCATGTCTTATGAGGTGTTTCCTCCTAAACGGACAGCACCGGTGGACACCATCTACCAAACTCTCGAAGGATTAAAAGAATTATCCCCTGACTTTATCAGCGTGACCTATGGTGCAGGTGGCTCTGAAAACAACAATCAGACCTTTAAAATAGCCTCTGAAATCAAATCCTATGGCATTGAGAGCGTTGTTCACCTCCCTTGTATTGGACTGACCAAAACAGAGGTATCCCAAAAATTATCGCATTTAAAACGTCTTGGCGTGGAAAACATCCTCGCTCTGCGTGGAGATATCCCTAATGAAGAATATTTTCAAGGTGATTTCAAATACGCCTCAGACCTGATTTCCTTTATTAAGACACAAGAGAATTTCAACATCATAGCCGCCTGTTATCCCGAAGGACATATTGATGCCAAAAACAAAATTGAAGATATTGCTCATTTAAAAGCTAAGGTTGATGCCGGAACCAATCACCTCATTACACAGGTTTTCTTTGACAATGAATATTTTTATTCTTTCGTTGAACGCTGCCAAATTGCAGGAATTGATGTGCCTATCGAGGCGGGAATCATGCCTGTTGTCAATAAAAAGCAAATAGAGAGAATATCACTTTTGTGCGGCGCAACCCTGCCCAAAAAGTTCCTCGCCATGATGCAGTGTTTCGAGAACAATCCCAACGCTATGCGTGATGCAGGTATCGCCTATGCCGTAGATCAGATTGTGGATTTGATCGCTCAAGGGGTAGATGGTATTCATCTCTATACGATGAACAACCCTTATATTGCTAAAAAAATACACGAGGCAATTTACAGCTTACTTTAATTCATTCCACAAGAAACACTCTGCATCATAGATTGGCAGAGTGTTTTATATCAAAAAATTGTATCATTCATCCATATAATTTACACAAACTATTTGCTCCTTTACCAAAAACAATATTTAATCTATTGTTTTTTAGTGCATATAAATTTATGATATTGGAGCACCTTCTTGAACGCTTTTTACCGCACCGCTAATTTCTTCTCTTTTATTTTGCTTCATCTATGGCTGACGGGGTTAAACTTCACTTACTGCTCGCAAACTCATTTTAACTGATGACGGATTTGCCTTTCTGTTGCAAATGCCTCATTCATCTGCCGCATAATATTTTCATTCTTTACTCTGATACTAAACCAGTAGAATTAAAGCTTTATTCTTAATGGAATCAAAATTAATTCTATACGGGAATATAATTTCTATAATTTTGATAAGAAGCTGTAATAAAAGTCTTGCTTTTAGCGTATGCTATTAAAAAAGCTTTAGGGTGAAAGAAATGAAAGAAAACTATCAAAAAGCCTTAAGTGATTGTTTAAACCGCTATCTAATGTATCCCAAAGAATGTTACTTGCCCGATGGTATGATTCATAAAAACTATATCGGTCTGGGCTTTCAAAAAATAATGAAACGAACCTCCATCGAGCCTGTTGATTTAACCAGACAAATTTGGTGGCATTCCAAGGTTTTTATCCCTCCTCAGGTACTTACAAACCTTGCCAATACAGGAAAAACAGGCTTACCGTTTTCTTATTAAATTTGAAATTAAAGAAAAGTGTCAGAGGAAAGGCAGCGAATCGGTGTTAAGCCGTGCCGCTGCCTTTCTGTTTGCGTATACCCTCTCATATGTGCTGACCCCGGTTGTGGCTATGCATTCTTTCCGTCAGCATCCATCAAATTTATAAATACTCTGCCCGATTTATTAATTCCAAATGTTTCTGTTGAGGAATTGTAATTCCCTATAAAACATTTTACTAATATTTTGAGTGTTAAACTCGATAGACTTCCTGAATAACGATAAACATTTTCTACCATAAAAAGAAAAGATTTTCTTTAGTTATTGACATTCAATCCTTATTGATATATAATACTAATTAAAAGAAAGTACTGTTGTGAGGTTAGCTTTATGAAAAGACGGCATACCATCCAATGCACTTTGGTGCTTGAAGTTGTCAATAAACTGCAGTGTCACGCTACTGCTGACGAAATTTATAGCGCTCTCGTTAAAGAACATCCCAATATCAGCAAAGCGACAGTATACCGAAACCTGCAGCGACTTTGTGAAACAGGTTATATACGGAAAAGAGAAATCCCTGGCGGAGCTGACCGTTTCGACCACATTTGCAGCAATCATTATCATGCAAGATGTGGAAAATGCGGCCGTGTTTTCGATGTGGATATGGAGTATATTGCAGATATAGAGAAGTCCATCCATGATACTCATGGGTTTGTATTTACGGGACACGATATTGTTTTTAAGGGTATCTGTTCAGAATGTAAGAATAATCCGAAAACATAGCTGTCTATATGAAAAAACATAATTTGGTGCGCATACGGGAGCATGGCAATACCCCCGTAAATATATAAACATAAGGAGAACAACAATGAGAAGCATTACAACATTAGACTTACAGTACGCACACAGATTTTATGGATTTAAAGGAGAGGCTCAATATTTACACGGACACACAGGTGTATTAACCATCGAGGTTGAGGATTCTGTTAATTCCGGTGTCAATATGGTTTTCCCCTGCAATGAAATTCAGAAAACCGCTTGGGAAGTCCTAAAGAATTTTGATCATGCACTGGTTTTGCGGGAGGATGATCCTCTGCTGCCTGCCATCCTCGAGGTTTATGAAAAGCAGGGCATTAAGAATGGTGCGCCGGCCAATCAAATGAAAGGTCCTGCTTTTAAGACTGAGCTCGCCACTGCCTATCCGGATTGTCGTTTGGTTGTCACCAAAGAAACCATGACTGTGGAGGGAATGATTAAGATTGTTTATGATTTGCTGAAAGACAAACTGAACATCGCCAAGATTACTTTTACCAGCGGTGTGAATGCAGCTTCCGAAGAATTTGACACTCACAACAATATTGACCGTTGCCCACTATGCGGCATTGCCTTAGATGAAAACGGCGTGTGTCCCAAGTGCGGATATAAAAAATAATTCATTTTACTTATGCCAAAAGTATGGGCAAACCTTGCTATCCAGCCGGGTTTGCCCTTTTTTCATTCCAACATTGCAATTCAAATACAAAATCTCAAAACACTCCGATAACGGTTTGTTTTCATAATTGCTGGGGATTTACTTGAAAAATATTTTTTTCTTTGCTGATAATCTATGTTGTTTCGGCTTTGTCTAATTAGAAAATTTTACTTTTAATCCTTTAAATATTCTGTATATTTCTCCCCTAATCATGCTGTTGCCCAATAACCGGTATTCGGTCATTTCATATCCTAGGTAAATACGTTCCGATGCCAGAACCTCAAGCAGATCATAATTATCCCAAAAGATTTTCCTCCGTTTTCCCCAAAAATTTCTCTATACTGTATCCCTTAGAAAATGAGCCGATTATGCTAAATAAACAAAAAACCGCCGTAAACACACAACCACAGACAAAATATCTTTATCATAGGATTTATGTATTCGCGGCGGTTTCTTTTTAAACCATTTCCTATTCAGTCAGCGCAATTGCTGCTCTTTAAGTTTCTTGATGTTACTTTTAAGATCTCGGCAATATAATTTGATAAAAGCAAGACTCAATCTCTTTTCTTTCTCGAAAAAGCTCTGTGTTTTTTGTCCCATACAGCGATTCCAAAGACTCCTGCAAGACTCACAACAAAGAGTGTCAGATACAAAAGCATATTTGTTGTATCGCCCGTATGGGGAACAGTGCTGTCATTTATGGTCATGTGCACAACCTGCTTTGTACCGTTTACGGTGTAGATGAGGGTGTACGTTCCCTCTTTTTGGGCGGTAAAGGTTACGGTTCCGTCTTTTTCGGACATAGACAGCGCTTCGGTGTCATACTGCCAGATACCGCCCGCCGGAGAGGGAGTCCAACTGACGCTTTTTCCTTTTTCTAGGACACAGGTTTCCGGTAGACCACCGACTGTCTGTTGTTCTGTTTTAAAGGTTACGGGTTCGGAAACGGTACTGTTCCCGTTGGCATCCGTCACAATTACCCGCACGGTATATTCTGTATTGGCGTCAAGACCAGTATACTCAAAATTTGCGCTAGTGGCATGGGGAATGTCAATCCATGAGCCTTTTACTTGCCACTGGTAAGTAAGAGGGGTGCTCGCAATTGCCACGACTTCCAGCTTTGCGCTGTTTAGAGAGGGAGTTGCCTGCACAGAAGCGATCACAGGCTTGACGTTTTCAAGATTTACCTGTACCTCAAAGGTTACCGAATTATAGTTAGCGGTGTCAATCGGTGTAAAAATCACGGTATGTTTTCCGGACCCCTGAATCACCCTCTGTGGATTCTCCCATGCAAAGCTGCCGTCAAGCGGTGCGCCGTCTAATCCACAGGCTTTCAGTTCGGACAGGGACAAGGCGGAGAGTGTTTTCCCCACAATGGCCCCGTTTACACCGGAATTTTCTTGGATGGTTGGCGTTATCTTTACAATGCTGAAATCTGCTGTGACAGCACCGCTATTATACGTGTCGGTAGCTTCTATTGAAGCGCGTACAGTATAGTCACCCGCATTCGCAGGGACCGCTATGCTGTAATCACTGTCCGGCGCACCCTGTATTTTATATTCCCATGTCACCTCATCGCCGCCTATATCGCCGGTCAACTGCGGGTTCAGTTTTCCTCCGTAGGCGATATCCGGACAGACTATTGAAAGTGAACGATTCAGTCTGTTCACGGTAATCTGAACGACATTACTACTATATTCTGTTCCGACACTGTTGGTTGCATAATAGCGCAGATATTGCCCATTATGCGCATAAGTTATCTTGGTTGCCGAAGAATCAAACGCCGTCCATCCTGTATTTCCATCTGTACTGATTTCCCAGCCCTGTGCGGTGATTGCCGCGCCGTTGTCTGTGACGGCAGGAGCGGGTGACAAAATGCTGCCTGCATTTACAGTAGATACAGAGATGCTGCCTACGAGCGGCTTATCGATAATACGCAGAGTTGCCGTATCCTCGCTGGATTCACCGCCAAAGCTGCCTGCATATACGGCCTTGATTTTATAATCACCCAAATTCAAATCAGAAATATCCATCTCAACCGTTGCAGTGCCTGCCACAACAGCTTTAGAATCAAATGGAGTTGTATCTGTGCCCAAATAGAAGTCCACCATATTCAGGCTGTTTAAACTGCGTGTTCTTAAACTGCCATCCGTAACCGACGCCGTTATGATAATTGAATCCGTCCCGTAAATAACCGGATTAGGCAACACACTCAGGGATACGCTGGTAGCGAGGGGATTCGTTTGCGTAGTTCCTGCATCCCATGTAAATGCAGAATTCGCCCATGTAGCTTTATAGCGTGTAATCGTACCGCCAACATTTTTTACGTCTACATTGTGGTCTTCACCGGTCATATAGAGATAAAGATTGTCATCACTATCATGATTCCCATCTGTATAATAAGGAACTTCATCTACAGATACAGCAGTAATCCCCGCTTGATTGGGCAAGATGCCGGGATAAACCGGGTTGCCGTTGCTGTTCTTAGGAGCGGAGGACAGTGAAGATGCTTTGACGCTGCCGCCGTTTATCGTGATATTAGAGGTCACTCCATATATGCCACCACCAATGCCGGCTTCGTTACCGGTAGCTGTCACTGTCCCGCCGCTAATAGTGACGTTACTGCCCGCACTCATATAATTATTAGCACCACAACCAATTCCCACAGCGTTACTGCTGTTAGCTATTACCACACCACCACTGATGGTAATATTTCCGCCGCCATAACCCCAACTGCCGCCAATACCTGCCCCATGGGAACCGCCATTTGCCCTCACTGTACCGCTTTGAATCTCAATATCTGCCTTTTCCTGTCTGCCGATACCGGGCCAGTAATTACCTCCGGTGGCGTCCAGAGTCCCGCCGCCTTTTATAATCAGCTTTTGATCGTAAGGGACATATATTCCAGGTTTGTCATATCCGCTTTTTATTTCACTGGTAGTACCTTCCGCCAATATAAGGGTTGTGGGTCCGGCCTCGCTGCAATCTAAAGCACAAGCATAATCGGTACCGCTTACATCAATCCTTGTCCCGCGCAGTGTTAGCGTCACGGATGCATTGCTGTCTATTTTTACCTGTCTATTAGTTGTATCGCCTGTAATCGTGACAGGCCCAGCGTGAATGGTAACAATTTTCGCTGTATCATCATAGCTATACTTTCCGTCGCTGGCAGCCGCACTTTCATGTAAATCTTCATCGGAGTCACTTAGATTGATGACACTTTCCGATACTGCTTGCCGAATGCTGTCTATATCGTTCATACTTCCGGTTTCTTCCATACCGCTGTTATCCCGTGCCAAAACGGAATTTATAGAATTCTGTTTCTCCAGTAAATCTTCATCATCGGCTTGCTGTACTCCTGATGATATACTATTCTGCGCTTTGTCCGCAGCGAAATTTTCCGCATCTCCGGCAGTATCCGGTACATTATTGCCGCTTACGGAATCCTCTTTATCCATCTCATCGTTCTGCACATCCGTATTGATGTCCGCGCTGGTATCGTGTGCCGTTTCTTCCGAATTCTGTGCAGGCTCCGTTGTTTCAGCGTCAACCATAGCTGTCAGGGTATTGGGCAAACCCAAATCATCCAATGAGGTGTCCGGAGGTACTGCTTTGGTTTTTACATTGTCATCTAACGATGCAAATTCGGTAATTTCACTGTCTGTAGTAGGGTTGAACAACTTTTCCTCCGCTGCAAATGCTGTCTGAGGCAATGCTCCCCAAACTATGCATAGAATAATCAGTATCGATAGTGCTTTCTTGCGTATTTGTATCATAATCTACCTCCTGGCAAATTCGAGTTGAAATTTTTAAACAGCCTCTACTCGCAAATTTTTAAGTTTATATGTTTCGCATTAGAATCTAGTATTACTCCACTCGATTTTTACGATTTCAGGTTGTTTACTGTTGTAGCGCAGAGTGTGAGCAGAACGGGTACTGCTGTAAAGACTCAAATGATATTTGTCACCGGTTTTGTCTGTGAATCTTAAGTATCCCGAGCCGCTGGTAAGCCCGCTCGGCCCTTGTCCGTCAACAGTAAGTACGTAGTCATAGATGCCGGGAGAGCCCGTTAAAGTAATTGAAAAAATACATCCTTGATTATTAAACTTAATAAAATCCTGTAAATTGGATGAATTGTTAATAGCAACTTCTGAGTTCACCATCATGCCTTCAACACAGTCAGCATGAGAATTTATACCCGGTTTGTCGGTTGTAAAATTTGAAATGGGATAACCCATAAATATTTCCCTCCTTAAATGTTCTTACAAATTAAGCAGAGACTGCTTAAAAATTCCAACTCGTCTAATTTGTATCTTCCTAATCCCCTTGTTTAAATCATTCCATTTCTCCCTCTTATTGAGATTTTCAAGCATCCGCTTCTCCGATACTTGGCTTATAATACAAGTATAGTAATAACATTATATAGGGAGCAATCCCTCTTGCATAAACTACCACTTTTTCTGCACGAATTACAGCAGCGTTACTTAAAAAGCGTTTGACACATACCCTTGCTCACGAAATGACATAAATAAGACATAAATAATGTGGTTTTAGTGTCTTAAGATATGGTAAAATATAGGCAAGGGGGTTTTGAAATGAACATTCTAATCTGTGACGATTCAGAGCCGGAAATAACCCAGCTTGACAAACTCTTGCAAACTTCCGGCTTTCCAATACATACACATTCCTTCTACTGTGCCATTGATGCACTGAATTTTGTTCGTACAGGAGCAGTAGTAGACTGCTGTTTTTTGGACATTCTTATGCCTGAAATGGACGGTATTGCACTTGCGGCTGCACTGCGGCAAGATGGCTATGCCGGAAAGATCGTGTTTTTATCTTCCTCCAAGAATTATGGTCCGGAGAGCTATACAGTGGATGCCTTTTCTTATCTGCTCAAGCCTCCCACTGCCCAAAGTGTTAAGATAATCATGGAAAAACTGGAACAGGCGAGAACGAAAGATGACCGGGCAGAAATTGCGGTACGGACGGCAGGGTTGACAAAAATACTCCTGCTTCGAAATATTTCCTATGCAGAAGTAATTCTGCACAAAATATATTTTCACATGACAGATGGCCGCGAGGTGTGCATCAATGCCACTTTTTCTGAAATTGCTGAACAGCTTCTTTGTGACCCGCGTTTCATCCGCTGTCACCGCTCTTATGTAGTGAATATGCAGGACATCGCAGAGGTTTCTGAACGGGAAATCATCACCCACCGCGGCAAGCGGATTCCCATTACACGAAACTATCGAGATACACGGGCAAGATTTTATCAATGGAAATTCGGAGGATAAACATTCGTGGAACAGGATAAAAAAACAGACAAGCGTACCATTACTTACTTCAAATGGCTATTTGTCTTGTTAAGTGCCGTGCTGATAACAACGGGAACGGTCAGTTATCATATTGCAGCACACCAGCTAAAGGAACAGCTTGCCAGACGTTGCCATGCCCTGGCTGCCACAGTAGCCGAAATCCTTTCTGAGGATTCGGATGGCTACGCTGCTTTCCTGAAAGATATGGATTTAGAAAGCCAATATTACCAAAACACCAAAGCCTTGATGATGAAACTCAAGTCCGCAAATGCAGAATATGTCACTTATATCTATTCCATAGTACAAACGGATGAAAATACCGCCATGTACGTTATCGGCGGAGAACCACCGGATAGCCCTGTTTATACTGCACCGGGAGTCGTTGATCACGCCATGACCGAAGCATGGCGCACTGCATTCCGAGAGCAAAAGGCTGTTTTAGGGGAAGATTTTATCCGTACTCCCTACGGTATCCGTCTAAGCTCTTACGCACCGATATTTCATCGAAAAACAGGCGAATTCATGGGTCTGGTGGGAGCAGATGTGATACTGTCCCAATACGGCGGCATTACAAAGCTGTTTATCACTCAGACCGTTATAGGCCTGCTGGCAGGGCTTTTCGTATTTGCCGCTGCTATCTGGCGGCTTTCGGGCAGCGTGAACCTCATTATAAATAAAGAACGCTATGAAGCTGAATTTGCACGCGGCATCGTAGCGACCGGACGGGAACACTATCAAAAGATGGATGAAATTTATGGTAAACTCCGCATTTTGAACCACGATTATAAGTATCATTTAAATGCTACACGAAAAATGCTTCAAGTCGGTGACACACAGGGAGCAAATAAATATCTGACTGACATCGAACAAAAACTTTCCCATTATGACCTTCAAAATTTCTGCACGAACCATGTCATCAATGCTCTTGTGGCTGACTACGCCGAACGATGTAAAAAAATGAGCATACCGTTTGATGTAAGCCTAAATATACCGGAGCCTCTCAGTGTTCCGGATTATGACTTATGTATTATTTTTTGGGCAATCTTTTAGAAAATGCCGTAAACGCCTGCGGAAAACTGGAACAGAACCGCAGTATAAAGCTGGAAAGCAAGAGCATACAAAACCAGCTTTTGTTTATGGTGAAAAACAGCTTTGATGGAAACGTTGCTCACAAAGACGGAATACCTTTCAGCAAAAAAGATAACGGCGGCTTTGGTTTGCGGAGTGTAAAGGAAGTGATTGCCGGGCACGGTGGAGATATTCTCTTTGAATGGGACAATAATTGCTTCACAGCTTATGTGGCGTTAAAATTGCAGGACAGAGAAAAGAATTCATAAAAGAACAAGCAGGAATTCCATCTTTGTAGAATTCCTGCTTGCTTTTAATTTACGTTATTAGCACAACTTCTTCGGCAGAAGAACGGACATTATTTATTACATCTGCCTAGGCCGTTTGATCGTGATTCTTTGTTTTTCCGTAATATCCTGTTTTTTGTGTCTGTTCCTGACAGCCTCGAAAATGGACCCTTTGCTTTACGGTTGAACTTTCCAAGACGCTGCTATATGCCTCCTTTGTTGTTAACCACTAGCTTATGCTCCCTGAATATATAACAAGTGTGTTGCCTCAAAGGAGCAGTTCTTCATTTTCTTTTTTCATCGGCAAAACCGGATTGAAAATGCCTCTATTTATTAAGGACAGTCACTTACAACATTTGTGCTGTCGCCCTTAATTATCTTTTGAATGGCGTTCTCCCACTTGGAAATCCTCTTGATGCTCAAACATATAGCGGACTGTGAGTGGCTCTTGACCGGTTAATTCTTGGAAATCCTTGGTATACTCGTCCATTTTCCCAAGGCGAATCGCTTGTCCGAAGGTTACCATTCCTTCAGAAGAGAAGGGTGCTTCTGAATCTTTTTTAAAATCGCCGTCTGTTGTTCTCGGTACACCCATGGCATCAAAAACAGCATAATTTTCTTCGTCTGTAATCGCCTGATAAGAAACATGATTTCCCGTAACTTCATTTCCAATTTTAATAAATTCTGAGATTGTCATCAATTCAGAACCATTGATATTTAAGATTTTATGATGATATTCCGTATTGATTAAAGCATAAGCCACTGCTTTTGCACAATCTTTGCGTGAAATATACGCCATTTTGCCCTCGCCCTGATTGTTCTTTAAAACACCGTCTGTTTTTACATAGGTGTAATAATTGGTAATCATCGCCTCAGCATACTGAGAATTACGCAAGAAAATATAATCTAAACCGACACTCTGTATATATTTTTCAGTATAGGCATGGTCAATTTTCTCAATGCTGGGGTTTGTTTCATCACTTGCATTGACAAGCGAAGTGTAAATCACCTGTTGAACGCCTGCCTGTTTCGCTGCGTCCACTACATTTTTGTGTGCATTTTGGCGTTTCATCCCAACAAAAGGCATCGAGATTAAAGCCACTTTGTCAGCGTTGGCAAAGGCCTCTGCTAAACCATCTATTTTGTTGAAATTCGTGACATGTGTTTCAATACCCATTTCCTTATATTTTGCCAAAGAAGCTTCGTTGTAGCCGCAAAAAATCAGTTGGTTTTTGTCGGCAATTTCCAACAGATATTCAGCAGCTTGTCCCCCTAAATTGCCATCAACACCGGTCAATAATAGTTTACCCATCATAAATTCCTCCTGTTTTTATGTTATCTTCATCATATGTTAAAAAAATGACAAAGTCAAATAGAGAATTGCAATACCTCATTCGGATATCAAATTGAGTATATGTTTAAAAAACAGTTTTAATGCCGGATTTTTATTTTCCGTATGATAGGCAGCTTCAATTTTAAAGGTATGATGAGAATCATTTAGCGAAAGCAGGTTTAATTCATGATTTAAACAAGAAAACTGATAGTTATCAGGAAAAAAACCAATTAAATGTTCGGTTAAAATATAAAAAATCTCTGTTTCCACATCATCGACTGTACGTACAATTTTTGGATGAAAACCATCTTGTATGGCATTCTCAACCATCATGGGGTAAGAGGTTCCCAAAACAGATTGATTTAGCATGATGAGAGGATATTCATAAAGCTCTTCTTTCGTAATTATCTTTTTTTGAGCCAACGGGTGTTGTTTGCTCACCGCCGCTTGGTACCGCCCTTGATACAAAACATGAGTGCGAATATCCTCCTTATCTTTAAATTCCGAATCAAAAGCAACCGCAATATCATAAATTCCCTTTTGGAGAAATTCTGAAATGTTTTTTAATGGTACCTTATCCAGTTCTAACTTAACATTCGGAAACTTCTGTTTAAAAGACGGAATAAATTTTAAAAGACTTTGCACATCTGTAGGTGCGGCATATTCGATATGCAATACCTGAGTATAATGGTTCAAGAAATCGGACATTTTTTGACTCATATGATTCATTTGCTTCCATAAAATCAAAGCTTCTTCATAAAAAAGTATGCCCGCCTGTGTGGGTTCAACCGGTGTTCTCTTACGGTCTATTAGCTGAACCCCAAATTCAGACTCCAATGCCGCTATGGATTGACTGATGGTCGTCTGGGAAACATAATTTTTTTTTGCGGTTTCCGTAAAATTTTTACATTCCACCAAATCAATAAAATATTTAATTTTTTGAATATTCATTTTCTGTCTTACCCCCTTTGTGATTCTCCTTGAAATCTTACGTATAGTTTAGAGCAGTGATTTCCAGCACTTTGCCAGCTTTTGAATACCACTTTCAATTTCTTCCAATGGAATTCCCGCAAAGCTTATCATCACTTTTGTCTGTAGAGAAGAATCGG